>NZ_JAWOQP010000039.1:0-25864 GCF_033337375.1 Vibrio sp. YT-17 | reverse complement strand
GGTTGAAAGCACCGGTCTTGAAAACCGGCATACGTTAATAGCGTATCTAGGGTTCAAATCCCTATCTCTCCGCCACTATTAAGAAGCCTCGCTAGAAATAGCGAGGCTTTTTTCATTTCCGCACATCTTTATTACTCTATCTGTGCTTGCCAAAAATCAATTCCATATGCGATCTACTTTTCGACAAAGTAATATTGGTATCGGTCTTGGTTGTGACGTTTTGATTTTTGCTAAGAAGTGCAGTTGCCTCTAAAGCTGTTCATCCTCATCACTGCATGCTGTCCCGATAAGGTTGTTGGAGATGCTTTGTTAAGGTGTTGAACCATCTATTGCCTTATCGTTCTCTTAAAGCACTACCATTGCTTCTCTAGCCCCTTTTACTGGATAGACCGAACAAATAAGCATACTCAAATAGCCACTGTTTCACTGATGTATCTTTTTGTTTTACTCAGTCTAGCGACGCGTGTGCTCTATTGCCTAAATCTAGCTACGTCTTAAAACCATACATCAACAGGCTAAAGTTACGTATTCCTGCATCTTTTAAAATTGTTTTGGATTCTGCTGGAATGACAGGATCAGAGTAGTCAAAAGAGAAGAGGAAAGTGAAACGATAGTGAGTTGCTAGGAAGTTGAGAACTACTTGGGAGCCAATGAATTGGATAAACATATTGATGACTAAGGACTGAAGGGTTAATAGCAGGCAATAAAAAAGCCGACAGGTAAGCTGTCGGCTTGGTTAGGTCATCTTAAGTTAGTCATTCTGTACGAGCGTGAGAGCTTTACGAGAGACTTCGTGAGCAGCTTTGGTTAGATTTTGCTTCTCTAGTGTGTCTGCTAGGAATGCATAGTCAGAGACGTCAGAGCGAAGCTTTAAGGCGATCTCAAAGTGATCCTGGGCTTCTTGCCACTTCTCTTGACAGAAATAGAAGTGCGCTAATGCGCTATGGGCAGCGGCGTTATCCGGTTCTTTCTTCACTACGCCCTCTAAGAAGACCACGACAGGGTGGGTATCTGGCAGATTTAGATCTGGCAGTAGTTGATAAAGCTCTGGGGCAGGTTGTTTTTTTAATGCTTCTTTTAGCACGGTAAAGGCTTCTGCATCAGCTTTTCGAGTGATGAGTTCTCGAGCAAAACAGGCAACGAGGTGTGTGTCTTGTTTAACTTTACGTGAGAGACTATTCCAATGAGAGATAAGCCCTTCGCTACCTTGTTGTTGCGCTACTTCATGGAGTAAGCCGCACTGCGCCTTTTGAATCAGCTCTGCATGTTCTTCTTCCGTGATGAGTTTTGCTTTGGTTAGTTGTGGCAAGAGGTCAATAAGAGGTTGCCACAACTTTAGCTGCATGTACGTTGTTTTCAGCAAGTTCAATACAATAGAGTTACTCGCATACTGACTTTTTAACGATTGCAAGGTATCGAAAGCGGACTCGAACTCGTTGTCGCGGATAAATTGTTTCGCTCGAGTCAGTTCTACTGCGAGATGGGCGTTCTCTTGTTGGCTCGCTAGCTCTAGATAGTGATCTCGTTTTGCTTTATCACCTTGGCCTTGTGCGGCTTCAGACGCAACCAAGTAGCAAAGCAGCGGCATATCGTGATGATTTGCCCAGCGAGTTACTTTCTTCTCAGCACCTTTCCAGTCACCTTCTAGAAGTTTAATAATGCCTTCATTGGTGTATCGGCGGGAATGGCGCATTTTGCGAACACTGAAGTAGTTCCATGTTGTAGAACTAGCATAAACTAACTTCTTAATCAGGTACTCAAGCAGAAAAAGACCTGCGAGTGCAGCGATAACGAAAACCACTAATGTCGTTACGCTCATCTCGATCGTTTTCTCGGCAATGGAGATGAGTACATAGCCTTGCTGACCAGAAAACTGGGTGCCAACAAATAGTCCTGCGCCTAGTACAACAAATAGGAAAATAAGACGAAACATTACTTATCCTCCATGCCTGTCATCGTTGTGACTTCACGACGTAGGCGTTCACGGATGACATCTGATAGTTGAGACTGACTTTGCAGTTTTGTTGGGTATTCCACTTGAATATTTTGCTGACTTAGCAGGTTAACCGTTTTGTTGAACTCTTTAACGGAATTATCGTCTTGGTTGAAGAAAGCTAATGCCCATTTGTCGGCTGTTTTTAGAGATGTGGTGTAAATTTCACCTTGTTCTTGGTACACCGCTTTTATTGCCGTTTCCAATTTGGCTTTGATGTTTTCTTTCAGGTAAAAGTGTTGCTCAGGAGAAAGCAGTGGAATGACGTTACCATCGCGCGTGCGGAAGGTAATGAAGTTTTCTGAAAAGTCCTTCAAAGAGGTCATTAAGTTATCTTGCCAGTTTGCGATATCTTCAGATACTTCAGTGTTTTCTACGGCTTCAGCTTCAGGTAGCAGTGCATTGGCGAGAGGGAGCTTGTCTACTTGCTGTTGCAGGGCAGTTAAGCGTAGTACCAATCCATCACGGTCAATTAGCGGGATAGTGCGAAGTTTGGTGATATCGTTCGCCATTGCTTTACGTAGTTTGACGAGACTAGGGTCATTCAGCGCTGCAATGCGTTGGTCTGCACTTTCCATCAGTTGAGTTGCGCTTTCTACGTCATGCTCTAAGAACAGTTTACGGCCGGCTAATTTGACGAGGTAATCGGCTTCCGCTAATAGCCAGTCGTTTGGTCGACGACCTTTCACATCGGCAACGGCGAGCTGTAAGCTTTCAATGCTCTTCTGTTGCTGTCCCAGTACCACTTCCGCTTTGTGTGTCACGGTCGTTGCTTTCTCGATGGTTTCTTCTTGTACCCGGCTGAGCTCTTGCTTCATGGAGGCTTGAGAGCTTTCTAGCTGACTTTTTAGTTGGGCGATCTGCGCTTGGTAATCGGCTTGCTGTTGATGCAGCTTGTACGCGAGGCCACCGCCAAAAATAATCGATAAGATGATAGCGACCGTGCCTAGTTTGACACCGCGTTTGCCTTGTTTTTCTTCAAACTCGATTTTGGTTGGTTCTGCTGTTTTTGGGGGCTCGGCCGCTTGTGGTTGCTCTTTTTTAAGGTCCGCATCCTGCTGCGATGTGGTTTTTTCGACTAGCGGTGCCGATGAGGTTTCTTCGGAAAGGTTTTTATCGTTATTTTTTTGGTCGTTATTTTTACTTGTCATGCCTATATCCTGTGTAGCTAGGGCTGGAGAGCCGCCAGTAATTCTTGGTTAGATGCGCTTCCCGTGCATCTCACGCGAGTGAACCCCCTTTGAATTGCGATGTCAGCGATACGCTGACTGGGGATATACAACTCTTGTTGATTAAGCCAAGTCAATTGCTCCGACGTCAATTGGCTGCACAAATAATCCAGTTGTTCACCACTGGTGACAATAATCTGGTTAATTTGTAGGTTTTTCCATAGTGAGATACAGCTTACTGGATCGAATGGGATGAATTCTCTCTTGTAAGTCTCACTATAGTGAACTTTTGCGCCACGCCTCACCAATGCATCTTTGATCAGCTCTCTTCCGCCGTTACCACGAAGGATAAGAACTTGTTGTTGTGCCACATTGTTGAGCTCTGGCAGTCGCAATAAGTGTTCACTATCACTGACTTGGGGATAGTGTACTTTCTGTTGGGTACATTTGCTTAAATAGTGTGCTGTTTTTTGACCAACGGCAAGGTAAATAGCTTGTTTCGGCCATGACATCCCGTTGCTGGCTAAGATTTGCTGTGCACATTGCACTGCATGTCGACTAACAGCGATAACAATTTGAGCTTGATGTAGATGTTTAGAGAGGTGCGTGTTCGTGAGATCGGCGACAATGTCGATCAGAGGATGGTGATATGCGGAAATGCCGTGCCTTTCGAGCAGAGAGCAAAGCGCGCTGCCTTGCTCTCCCGGCCGAGTGACCAACACTGCCATGGTTATTCGTGATCTGCGTACAGCTTAGTTAGGATTTCACGAGCGCCGTTATCTAGCAGCTCATTGGCTAGCTGCACTCCTAATGCTTCGCCGTCTTTACGATGGCCACGAATTTCACCACGCACAATTTCGCTGCCATCTGGTTCGCCAACTAATGCGCGTAGCCAAATGTTGTCGCCGTCTAGCAGGGCATAGCTGCCGATAGGTACCTGACAGCCGCCTTCTAGCGTAAGGTTCATTGCGCGCTCACACAAAACGCGGTCTACGGTGTCTTGGTGGTTAAGTGGCTCAAGCAGCTTAAGCAGTCTTTCATCGTCAAGGCGGCACTCAATACCGACAGCACCTTGCCCTACCGCTGGTAGTGATTGCTCTGGTTCGATAAAGCTACGAATGCGCTCTTCAAGCTTCAATCGTTTGAGGCCAGCCGCAGCAAGAATGATTGCATCATACTCACCCGCATCTAACTTACCAAGGCGAGTGCCCACATTACCGCGAAGCTCTTTGATGATGATGTCCGGACGATATTCTTTCAGTTGGCATTGACGGCGCAAACTGCAAGTACCAACCACGGCACCTTGAGGGAGCTCATCAATGTGGCTATAGGTATTAGAGACGAAGGCATCACGAGGATCTTCACGCTCACAAATGGTCACGAGGCCAAGGCCTTCTGGGAAATCGACGGGTACGTCTTTCATTGAGTGAACGGCGAGGTCTGCACGTCCTTCTAGCATCGCGATTTCAAGCTCTTTTACGAACAAGCCTTTGCCGCCAACTTTTGCTAGTGGTGTATCTAAAATCACGTCACCTTTGGTCACCATGGTTACTAACTCGACTTCCAAGCCAGGGTGAGCGGCTTGAAGGGCGTCTTTAACAAAGTAAGCTTGCCATAAAGCAAGAGGGCTTTTTCGAGTTGCAATGCGAATCGGTGTGGATTGTGTCATGATCTTCTCAATGCTGTTTGGATTTGGGTTTATCCTACCATTGTCATCAAGAAATGCTTACTGTTAGTTCGTTATCTCTGAAGGCTATGAATGGAATTACATGACGTTATGAAAATAGTGTGACTGGATTCTCAATTAGACTAAGGACTATTATTAGTAATAGGTAATAAGAGCGACACTACCGCGCGATTAATTTTGTGACTAAAGTATGGTTTTGTATCCAGAGTGATACGCGGGCGTGAAGCTTTACCCGCACCAATAAAAGTGTTAAATTGATCACGTTTTTAAGCCATTTTGGTTTAAAACGTCAGCAGATTTTCGTGATTGTTCAACCAAGGAATTCCCCTTGCAGGCTTACACCCAAAAAATCATCCAGCGACTAGATAATTTGAATCAGCAGCGAGTTGATCGCGCGCTGGCGCTTATGGATTCGCAAAGCCAGCAAGTCTTCCATTTGATTCCTGCCTTGTTGAACTACAACCATCCTGTAATTCCTGGCTATTATGATGCCGATGTCCCGTTTGGTGTGCATGGGCTTGAACTAAATAGCATTCAGCAACAATTCATAGATGATATTCAACTTGCCATTGGTCAGCCGCTCAAGACGGTAGAAAAGCCCGCTATATTGGGTTTGTACACCATGGGCAGTACCTCCTCGATTGGTCAAAGTACTTCCAGTGATTTGGATATTTGGGTGTGTATTTCACCAGAGATGGATTGTGACGAACGCGAGTTATTGACCAATAAATGCCTACTCATCACGGATTGGGCACAAAGCAAAGGCGTGGAAGCGAACTTTTTCTTAATGGATAAAGAGCGCTTTAGAAGCAATCATTCTGAGGAGATGACAGGTGATAACTGTGGTTCATCTCAGCACTTACTTTTGCTAGATGAATTCTATCGTAGTGCGGTGCGTATTGCCGGACAGCGTTTGTTATGGCAAATCGTGCCGCCAGAAATGGAAGAGTGTTACGACGAGTACGTTTCTCAACTGTGCAGTGATGGTTACATCGACTGTAGTGAATGGATCGACTTTGGTAAATTGAACTGCATTCCTGCTGAAGAATACTTCGGCTCGAACTTGTGGCAGTTATACAAAAGCATCGATTCTCCCTACAAATCGGTATTAAAAGCCATCTTGCTAGAAGCTTACTCGTGGGAATACCCGCATACTCAATTGTTAAGCATCGACACTAAACGTCGTTTCTTTGCCCATGAGCCTGATCTCTATGGCATGGATGCGTACTACTTAATGTTGGAAAAAGTAACCCGTTACTTAGAGCGAATTCAAGACGATACACGTTTGGATTTAGTGCGTCGCTGTTTCTATCTCAAAACCCATGAAAAACTATCTCGTGAGCCGAATGTTGGCTCAGTAGCTTGGCGTCGTGAAGCGCTGAGCGATATGATTGCAAAATGGAATTGGGACGCCAGTGTCGTTGCAGAGCTCGATGACCGCCGTAATTGGAAGGTTGAACAAGTAAAGGTGGTACATCATGCATTGCTGGATGCGTTGATGCAAAGCTACCGTAACTTGATTCAATTTGCGCGTCGTAACGACATCACTTCTGCTATCAGTCCGCAAGACATCAGTATTTTGGCCCGTAAACTTTACGCGGCTTTTGAAGTATTGCCGGGCAAAGTAACGTTACTAAACCCACAGATTTCACCTGATCTGCACGAGCCTGACTTGAGCTTTATCGAAGTGAAAAAAGGGGGAGTGAACAAGTCTGGTTGGTACCTCTATAAACAACCACTTATTGCGCACCGCATTTTGGGGCAACCATATCTAGAGCATCATGAATACTTGAGTAAGTTGGTTGCTTGGGCATTCTTCAATGGCTTGATCACTGAATCGACTCGTTTACATGCCGTGGTACGTGAAGCGCAGCTAGATATTGATAAGTTTTACCAAATGGTGAGTGACTTACGAAATACTTTTGCGTTGCGTAAGCGTCGTCCATCTATGCAGGCGCTAGCGAGTCCTTGTGAAATAAGCCAGCTTGCGATGTTCATCAACTTTGAAAATGATCCGACGTCTGAACTTTCTGGTCGTTCGTTGAAAGTGGATGTTAAGAACACCGATATTTTTAGCTTTGGTCCAGAACATAAAAATTTAGTCGGCAGTGTTGACCTTGTTTACCGTAATTCTTGGCATGAAGTGCGTACGCTGCATTTCAAAGGGGAAACGGCGATGCTGGATGCACTGAAAACCATTTTGGGCAAAATGCACCAAGATGCGTTGCCACCAGAATCAGTGGATGTGTTCTGCTATGCGAAGAACATGCGTGGTGTGATGCGCAATATGGTTTACCAGCTTTTAGCTGAATGTATCGACTTACGCTTGAAACCAGTAGAGCAAGAGAAACGTCGCCGCTTTAAAGCGATGCGTCTTGGTAACCAGACTTATGGGTTGTTCTTTGAACGTCGTGGTGTGTCGGTGCAGAAGCTAGAAAATTCCATCGATTTCTACCGCAGCATTTCCACTAACAAACTCAAAGGCTCGCCGCTGTTAATGCTCGATCGTGAGCAAGAATATCAAATGCCTGAAGCGGTGGATGGGTTTGCCAGTGAAGGTCTAGTGCAGTTCTTCTTTGAAGATAACGAAGATGGCTTCAATATTTATGTGTTGGATGAGTCAAATCAAGTGGAAGTGTACCACCAATTTAGTGGCTCCAAAGATGAAATGATTTCGTCTGTAAACAGTTTCTACACGTCGGTAAAAGACGATAGTCGCGTCGCGTCGAAGTTTATTAACTTTAACCTGCCTCAGTACTATCAAATTATTCACCCTGAAGAGGGGAATGCGTATATCATTCCTTACCGTAATGACGGTTGTTCACCGAGTCGCCCGACCAAAACTGTGAACGCGTAATTAAACCCGTATCAATAAACAAAAAGAGCACTTCGGTGCTCTTTTTGTTTTGGTGACGATTGACCAGAATTATGCCCAATCAATGGCTTCGCCCGCGTGCTTTTCACATTCTTGCTTCACCATTTCAAATAGCTCCATACCCGTTTTTGAGCAGGTCCATTTACCTTCAATAAGTTTGAAGTGGAAACCACCAGATTTGGACGCTAGCCAGATCTCATGCATCGGCTCTTGGCGATTAATGATGATTTGGCTGCGGTCTTCAAATTCCAATGTCATTACGTTGCCAGTGACTTCGTAATCAATGTCTGCGCCTGAATCATCGATGGATTCTTCGATGATTTGCATCTGCGCATCCACCAGTTGATGAAATTCAGTATCGTTCATCCGTCTATCCTATTGCTTTTCCTGAGTGTGGTGCGATTATAGGGGGCATTGATTCAATAATCACGATATGCGAAATGAAAAAATTAGTTACTGTGTTGTTTGTGATGGTTGCCGCGACCTTAGCGGGGTGTGGTCAGTCTGGCTCACTATACATTCCAGATGACACTCAACAGAATGAGCAATCACAATAAATAACCGCACCTTAGGGTGAAATTAGGGTTCAGCAGTCGAATAAAATAAGGGAAGCGAATTTTGGATTACTTCAACTATCAGGATGATGGCCAGCTTTGGGCCGAAGACGTCCCACTTCAAGCTCTTGCAGAGCAATATGGCACTCCTCTTTACGTATATTCTCGAGCCACGCTAGAGCGCCATTGGAAGGCGTTTGATAGTGCTGTGGGTCAGCATCCTCACCTGGTTTGCTACGCGGTGAAAGCCAACTCAAACTTAGGCGTATTGAACACGCTAGCGCGTTTGGGATCGGGTTTTGACATCGTGTCGGGTGGTGAACTTGAGCGTGTGATTGCCGCAGGCGGTGATCCGAAAAAAGTCGTTTTCTCTGGTGTTGGTAAAACACCGGCAGAGATGAAGCGCGCTCTTGAGCTAGGTATCAAATGTTTCAACGTTGAATCTGAGCCAGAGCTAGAACGTTTGAACAAGGTTGCGGGTGAGCTTGGTGTGATTGCGCCAATTTCTCTGCGTATCAATCCAGATGTCGACGCGAAAACACACCCTTACATTTCGACTGGTCTTCGCGACAATAAATTCGGCATTGCGTTTGATCGTGCGCCAGATGTTTATAAATTCGCGCAAAGCCTGCCGAACTTGAATGTGCAAGGCATCGACTGCCACATTGGTTCTCAGCTGACCAATATAGACCCATTTATCGACGCGACAGACCGTTTATTAGCCCTGATTGATGATTTAAAAGCGCAAGGCATTAACATTCGTCACCTTGATGTCGGCGGCGGTTTGGGTGTGGTCTATCGTGATGAATTACCACCTCAGCCTTCTGATTACGCCAAAGCGTTACTTGGTCGTCTTGAAAATCACCAAGACTTGGAGCTGATCTTTGAGCCAGGCCGTGCAATTGCTGCGAACGCAGGTATCTTGCTAACGCGTGTTGAGTTTTTAAAACATACTGAGCATAAAAACTTTGCGATTATCGACGCTGCAATGAACGACTTGATGCGTCCTGCGCTATACCAAGCATGGCAAGATATTGTGCCAGTTTCACCGCGAAAGGGTGAAGCTCAGACTTACGACTTGGTTGGTCCTATTTGTGAAACCGGCGACTTCTTGGGTAAAGATCGCGCACTCGTTTTGCAAGAAGGTGATCTACTCGCGGTTCGTTCAGCAGGTGCCTATGGTTTTGTGATGTCTTCGAACTACAATACTCGTACCCGAGCGGCAGAAGTGATGGTGGACGGTAAACAAAGCCACTTAGTTCGCCAGCGTGAGGAGCTGACCAGTTTGTGGCAGCTGGAACAGATTCTACCGGAGTAACACACAACAAATGCATTTCCACTTTTCCAAAATGCACGGTTTGGGCAACGACTTCATGGTCGTCGACTGTATTACCCAGAACGTGTTTTTCTCGCAAGACCTGATCCGCCGCTTGGCGGATCGTCATACTGGCGTTGGTTTTGACCAATTGCTTGTGGTAGAGGCCCCGTACGACCCCGAAACCGACTTCCATTATCGGATTTTTAATGCCGATGGTAGTGAAGTTGAACAGTGTGGTAACGGTGCACGCTGTTTTGCCCGCTTTGTTCGCTTGAAGGGGCTGACCAATAAATACAGCATCAGCGTGAGCACCAAGAAAGGAAAGATGATTCTCAACATCGAAGATGATGGGGAAGTGACGGTCAACATGGGCGTGCCAGAGTTTGAACCGAACAAAATTCCTTTCAAAGCGAAGCAAAAAGAGAAAACTTACATCATGCGAGCAGGCGACAATACCTTGTTTTGTGGTGCTGTGAGCATGGGTAACCCGCACGTAGTGACCGTGGTCGACGATGTGGATACGGCAGAAGTGGAAACTCTCGGTCCGCTGCTTGAGTCGCATGAGCGTTTCCCAGAGCGCGTCAACGCTGGCTTTATGCAGGTGATGAGTCGTGACCATATTCGTCTTCGAGTTTACGAGCGAGGCGCAGGAGAGACACAAGCTTGTGGTAGTGGTGCATGCGCGGCAGTCGCGGTTGGGATTCTGCAGGGCTTGTTGGATGAAAACGTTAAGGTTTCTCTACCTGGTGGTGAATTGCGAATTGCATGGCAAGGCCCTGGCAAGCCGTTGTTTATGACCGGACCTACAACGCATGTATTTGATGGTCAATTGTCTTGCTAGTTGAAGAAAAAGGAAACGCTTTGTCTCAAGTAGAAGCAGATGCCTTAACGGCTGAAGTAGTGGCCGAGTACCTCAAAGATCATCCAGACTTTTTTGTGCAACGTCCGGAGCTTGTGGATCGTTTATCTTTCCCACACTCAGACTTAGGCGCGGTATCTTTGGTACACATCCAAATGAATCGCCAACGTCAGCGCATTGAAGAGTTAGAGGAAGAGATCACTACACTAATGTCGCTTGCGGCGAACAATGATCGCACCTTTTACGAATTTATGGATTTGCAGGGGCAGATTCTAAAGTGTGGTGACTTTAAACAAGTCATTCATTCTATCGAAGAGAAAGCCAAAGCATTGGGCTTACGTGCGTTTGTTCGATTGTTTAGTCAATGCGACGCATCGATTCAATTGAGTAAGGAAAGTTATCAACGCTTTGCGACCACTCACTTAAATGGCAAAGATGCGTACTTAGGACGTCTTCGCAAAGTGGATCGTGAAGCTTTGTTTGGCAACATGGAAGTGCCGGAAATGGGGTCCTATGTGGTACTGCCGCTCGTGAAACAGCAAACACTGGGCGTGCTTGCTTTTTCTAGTGAAGATGGCGGCCATTTTCAGCCAGATATGGATACCTTGTTTTTGCGTCACCTATCATTAGTAGTGGCACATCTCGCTCAAACACTGGTATGGCAAAGTTACGATGACGACAACTCCCAACACTCCTCTACCAAATAGTCTGCAAAAGCCTCTTGAGCGCTTCTATGAATTCTTACGAAGCGAAAAGGGGCTTAGCCTACATACTCAGCGCAATTACAAACAGCAGCTAGAAACTATGGCGCAGCACTTAGCTGAAATGGGGCTCAAAGATTGGTCTCAAGTGGATGCTGGTTGGGTGCGCCAATTAGCAGGTAAGGGCATGCGAGAAGGCATGAAAGCCAGCAGTTTGGCAACGCGACTCTCATCGCTGCGTAGTTTTTTCGATTTCCTTATTCTGCGTGGCGAGATGTCGGCTAACCCAGCCAAAGGGGTTTCAGCACCTCGCAAAAAACGCCCGTTGCCCAAAAACCTCGATGTTGACGAAGTGAGCCAATTACTTGAAGTCAACGAGGACGACCCGTTGGCTGTGCGCGATCGCGCCATGATGGAGCTGATGTACGGCGCCGGCTTACGTTTGGCTGAACTGGTGGGTGTGGATGTACGTGACGTACAACTGCGTAGTGGTGAGCTTCGTGTTATTGGTAAAGGCGATAAAGAACGTAAAGTGCCGTTCTCTGGGATGGCAACCGAGTGGGTTGGGAAGTGGCTACGCGTTCGTGGTGATTTAGCCGCTCCAGGTGAGCCCGCCTTGTTTGTATCTAAGCTCGGAACGCGTATTTCGCATCGTAGCGTGCAAAAACGCATGGCTGAATGGGGGCAGAAACAGTCTGTCGCAAGCCATATTAGTCCGCATAAATTGCGTCACTCATTTGCGACACATATGCTCGAATCAAGCAATAACTTACGTGCGGTGCAGGAGCTTTTAGGGCACGAGAACATTTCGACGACCCAAATCTACACGCACTTGGATTTCCAACATTTGGCGCAAGCCTACGACCAAGCCCACCCACGCGCACGCAAAAAGAACGGGGAGTGAGCCGAAGTATGAAATTTTATCGCCGTATCGAGCCTATTAAGGCAATGACCTTTGACCTAGATGATACCCTCTATGACAACTATCCTGTGATCGTTCGCATGGAGCGTGAGTTGCTATCTTGGCTCAAGCACCATCATCCAGCGGTTGCTCATATGAACAAAGCGGATTGGTTTGCTCTCAAACAGCGAGTTGTGCAGCAACAACCCGAGCTGAAGAGCGATGTCACTTTATGGCGTTTAGTGCAACTTCAGCAAGCCTTCTCCCAAGTAGGCTACGACGAAGACGCAGCACATGCCGCTGCGAAAGCCGCAGTAGACGTTGCGTTGGACTGGCGTAACCGTTTTGAAGTGCCGCAGCAAAGCCTCGATGTACTGGAGGAACTCACGCAGCACATCCCGTTGGTGGCAATCACCAACGGTAATGTGGATTTAGACCGCATCGGTCTTACGCCTTATTTCCAACAGGTACTTAAAGCAGGACCAGATGGATTGGCGAAACCCGCAACCGATATGTTTACTAAAGCGAAGCGATTCTTGGATATCCCTGCGGAGAATATTCTGCATGTCGGTGATCACCTAACCACGGATGTGCATGGTGCAAAGTTGGCTGGTTTTGCAGCCTGTTGGTTTAATGATATGAATAAAAATGTCATTAACCATTCAAAAACACGTACTTTACCTGATATTGAAATCAATAGTTTGCAGCCGTTACTCACACTTTTTTAATTGCTTTCGCATTAATCCATTCTAATCTCATTTTGTGTCTAGAAAAGCAGCGCAAAGCCACGTAAATTATTCTCTATTAAATAAAAATAGTAACGCCACACGTCGTGGTGAAGATAGTGTTACGGCAGTGGTAGGTCCATGCGAGCTTTTTCAAAACTGGTTCACGATGTCAGTCAACTGAATGACTTTTTAGTCACTTTTCCAATTTCCTCAGATAAACAATATTTAGTACAAATATTGTCGACGCAATCGCGCGAATTTACGACCACACTTGCAGACGCCGTTTTGTCGTCGCTGCCGAATGCTCATGTTATGGGGCATAGTACGCGTAATGTAATTCTGGAAGGGGAGATATTTACCTCTGGTTGCCTAGTGAGTGTGATTGAATTTGAGCAAACCACGCTGACTTCTGCGGTACAAACATACTCTTACTCCCCTGACATTGATGGCGGGGAACTCAAGCGCTCTCTTCTAATGCAGCATAATTCACAGGTGATCCTCAGCTTTGCTGTGCAAATTGAACGACGTGACTATCCCTTGTTTCAAACCTTCGCCAGTGAAGAAGTCGTGATTTCTGGAGGGTTGGCGCAGAGTATTGACGATGGCTGCTGGGTGCTATATCAAAACCGAGTTTACGATAACGCTGTGGTTGCCGTAGCTTTGCACAGTGATACCTTGAAGCTATGGACTGATGCGTATTCGGAATGGAACCCGATTGGCATGCCACACAAAGTCACTCATGCAAAAGGAACGCGCTTGTATTGTTTAGGTGAGAAGAAAGCGCTGGAAGTATACAAGCGTTACTTGGCGGATGGCCATGACGTGACGCTGAGTCAACTGCTCAGCTTTCCTTTGTATCGAGAAAGCTTAGGGCGAAAGGAAGTTTGTACGGTAACGGAGCTGCACGCTGATGGCAGTATGAGCTTCGACAGGCCCTGGTGTCTTGGTGACGAAGTGCAATTTTGCTATAACCATCCCTCGTTAACGCTCGAGCAAGTGCGGCATGGTGTGGTTGAGTTAGCCATGCACCAACCTGAAGTCGTTATGATTTTTAACTGCGCGTCACGGTTAGACTTTATTGACAGCAGCGACGAAGTCCAAGCCTTCAAAGATATTGCGACGACGTTTGGTAGTTACTGTATGGGGGAACTGCATGGTGGTATTGGTCAGCCCGAAATTCTTCATCACAGCCTGACGTATTTAGCGATGCGAGAGGGAGACGAAGTGCAAACATTGAACTTGCCTAAGTCGCCCGTTAGCTCCTCTATTTCACCGTTGTTTAGCTTGATTCGAAATGCGATCGGCGATCTCAACCATATGAACGCGCATATGGGATATCAACTCGATCGCCAAACGCGCAAGTTACAAGAAAGCTATCGACGCGACAGTCGTACAGGGTTACAAAACCGGGTCGCATTGCAAGAGCGGCTGAGTAACATCGATTTGGATGAGCATTTGTTGACTCTAAAGCTACTTAACTTTAGTCATATCAACGAAAAATACGGCTACCGAGTGGGAGATCAATTACTCAAAGATCTCTCAATGCACTTTACGAATCGACTACGAAAGCGTTTCGGCATGCCAACGGCTTTGCAGCTTTATAGTATTGGGGTTGGTGAATGGGCGTTCATATTTAAAGCTGATCAAAGCAGCGAGACCATCAAACAGCACTTTGCGCGTTTTGCTGACGCGGTAGAACAAACTAATTTTGAGCCAATTGGCCTACGTGAAATAGATTATCTTTCTATCTCGCTATGCGGCGGCTTAGTGAGTCGTCGAGATTTTCCATCCGCTTCAGTAGATGAGCTCTTACTCAAAGGCATCGAAGCGAGGCGCTCCGGTGTACGCAGTAATACCCATATCTGTAATGCGAAAGATATTGAAGTCAGTGAGGATGTGCGTAAAGAGCAACTTGGATGGCTAAGTTGCGTTAGTAGAGCCATTCTCAAACAGAACATCATCACTTATAGCCAACCCATTGTGCATGCGGGTAGCCACAAATTGGCAAGCCAAGAATGTTTGGTTCGTATTCTGGAAGCCGATGGAACGGTGATTGCGCCAGGGCGTTTTCTGCCAATTATCTCTGATACGCATCTTTACACTCGACTAAGTCGGCACATGATTCATTCTACGTTGCATTACATGCGAGATAAGCAAGGTGACTTTTCTATAAACTTATCGCCGCAAGATTTGCTCAGTGATAAAACTTTAATACTTTTAGAGCATGAAATTAGCCAGCTAAATGACCCAAGGCGAATTGGTTTAGAAGTGCTGGAATCTGAGCAGATCAAAGACTATGGCCGAATGATAGAAGTGTGCAGTCATTTTAGAAGCTTAGGGGCGCGTATCATTGTTGATGACTTTGGGTCCGGCTATTCGAATATCGATGAAATCCTAAAGTTGGAGCCAGAAGTCATAAAGCTCGATGGCAGCTTGATTCGTGATATTGATAAAGACTTAAAACAGCGCAAGATCGCTTCCCAGTTGGTGCGTTTGTGCCAGGTGTTTAACGCGGAGACGGTGGCGGAGTTCGTCCACAATCAGGAGGTGTGTACCATTGCACAAGACATGGGGGTGGATTATTTGCAGGGTTACTATCTTGGCGAGCCGACTCGACTGTTTTAATGATGTTTCACGTGAAACTTCTTGTCGTAAAAAACGCAGCGTAGGCTGCGTTTTTTGTTTGGTTCTTCTACTGAGCTTAATGTTTAACGCTTAAGAGCGTGTCCACTCTTTTCAGCTTGGAACAGAGCGAGGTAATGGGCAAAAAAGCGCTGCATTTGTTGTTGGTTGTTTTGTTCTCCAAGTTGCCCGAGCAAATGTGCAGCGACTTCAAACGTGCACAAGTTACCTTGTTGTTGGTTGCGTCGCAGCTGATATTGTGAGTCCGCCGACGCAGACAATCCCATAGTAGGGATACCTTCTAACCAACGGCTCTTATTGATCATCTTGCGCGCCTCTTGCCAGGTGGCATCCAAAATAATAAACAGCGGAGTTTTGGTTTGTTGCTGGCTTTGGAGTACCACATCTTCGAGTGTGATACTTTCTTCACAGGGGAAGAGCAACACCGGATACCGCGACGGATCAGCTAATAGAGTGAGCAATTCTGCTGGTGGCTGTTTGCGATCCCAGATTACTCGCTCAATGTTGAGTTGGCACTGCTCTAGTAGCTGGCCGGTATTAGTATCACGCTTCAGTTCATTCGGATGCATTAACAGCAGGATGTTGTGCTCACTGGTAAGTTTCGGCATTAGCGAGCACATACAATTGAATTGAAAACCGCAGGTTGGACACGGTTGTGACATTACAGACGAACTCCTTCGCGCACCGGGCTTATCCCATCAGAGAACAGACGCACACCACTGACTTGGTTCGGCGTTGCCGTTGGCGCCATGCTTGGGTTGAGTGGGTAGCTAACCCCAGTGTATTGCATCACGTGTTGAGCCGCTTTAGCTCCGCCACCGCTGACATTAAAAATCAGATCTCGCCAACCATGAGAGGTTTGTTGGCCGAGCATAATCGGGCTTTGCACTAGTGTAATGCGGCTATTAAATCGCCATTCCTTTTCGTGATGTTCAAATATCAGCAATGTACAGCCTCCGGAACCACACCAATCCAACTGTACCAATAGCTCTTCGTTACCATCGCTGTTGAGGTCGTAAGTTAGCCAACGGTATTGGTTATTGTTGGGGGTGGTTTGATGGATAAAGAAGTAGTTGCGCACCGCGGCATCTACTTTTGAATCAAACTCTGCACTAGAAGGGACGTCAGCACTACCGATGGGGTTGTTGGTGCGTTTTTCGGCTGGTTGCATGATGCCTTCATCACGAACGGTGGCAGGATAAAGGACTAAACCACCATCGGCGATTGGGTATACCAAGTTACCGACTTTTTCTTTGGTCGCTTTGAGCTGATTGCCTTCTCGAGTAAACAGTCGCTCTGACATTAGCCTTTGCTGTTGATGATGCGTCATGACAACTTGAACCTGATACGGACTTAACTGTTGCCAGTAACCACGCTCGATTAATGGTGCTTGTCCATTGGCGTAACGGTATTTTGTTGTGGCGCTATGGTCTGGGTTTAAGGTCATTTGTACTTCAAAGCCTTGTGATTGGGTTGAGGTCGCGACATAGGTATTAGCCCAGCCAAGCGTTGCATCGACGTTTGCAGCCATACCACAACCTTGATACGTCTCGCCATCATGTTTTAGTGTTGCTTTCCAGCCATACAAAGAATCGCTCATTGTGTCTGAGCAGAGGTTTTCTGTTAAGCGAAGCTCACCATCTTGTAGTTGATAAGTGCGCTGGCGAGGTTGAAGCTGACTGCTTTTAATCGCTAATTTTGTGGTTTGTTTGCCGATTTGCTGGAATGTTAGTCCATTAGCCTCAAAGCTTGCCGACCAAGAAGGCTCATTACCAAACACGCGAGTTGGTTTGTTTGGTTGCTGACAACGGTTTGGATTTTCCGTTGTGAGGAAGTTCACTTGTTCCACGACAAAGTTAGCATCGAAATCAGCAGAAAACCCATCGATGCCCGGTGGGTTGAGGTGGCCGATAACCTCGCCATACATGGTCTGGTAAGGCTCGTTATTTAACTGAATTGCTCGTTGCATTTGCTGTGGTGACAGTTGCAACCAATATTGCTTGTCGCTGCCACAAGGCATGATGTATTGGCTCTCGTGACCGACGATCACTTTTCCGCGCAGCATAAAAGTTTGAGGTTGAATGGTTTCAGGCTTATCTAAGGTTGCTGGTGGAGAGGTTGGGTCAGCGGCACCAGATTGTGGCGACTGTGAACTACATGCTTGCAGAACCAGCAGGGTGGCAAGCGCCACTGGGTTTTTCAAAGCCTTCATGTTATATCTTCCTCATTATTGTTACTCAATCGGCATCGGATGGCATTATGGCATATTGGTTATTTAAAACTGAACCAGATACCTTTTCTATTGACACGCTTCGAACCCAAAAGGTTTCATGTTGGGAGGGAGTTCGTAATTATCAGGCGCGCAATATGATGCGTGACCAAGTGAAGGTGGGCGATTTAGTCCTGATTTACCACTCTTCTTGTAAACATGTTGGCGTGGCAGGTATTGCTAAAGTTGTGAGAGAAGCCTATCCCGATCATTTCCAATTCGATCCCGAAAGCGATTATTACGATCCAAAGTCAGACCCAGACAACCCGCGTTGGATTATGGTGGATGTCGAGTTTGTACGTAAAACGGCGCGAGTGATTCCGTTGTCGGTGATGAAAGCGATGCCAGAACTTGAGAACATGCCGTTGGTGAAACGTGGAAATCGCTTGTCGATTATGCCCGTGACAGAAGAAGAATGGGACGCGATTCTTGGCAAAGAGAAGCTGCCAAGTCAGCGATAAAAGAAAAGGGCTGCGAATGTGCAGCCCTTCATAATTTGGAGTATTGAAGCTTACAGCAAGTGTTCTTGTAGGTAGTGTGCAACCGCATCTTCCGCATTGCTGCCAATCACTTCATTATTTGGTAGAGCTTTCATCACTTTTTCGTGTGATGTACCCATAACTAGCCCTTTACCTGCCATCGACAGCATTTCTACGTCATTCATGCCATCACCAAATGCTACGCAGTTTTCTAACGTGAGGTCGAGTTTTTTCGCTACCGCTTCAAGAGCATGGCCTTTAGACACGCCAGCGCTCATTACTTCCAAACACCAAGGCGTTGAAAATGCGATGTTCAGCTTATCACCAAACTGCTCACGTAGTTTGTTTTCAAATACGACCAAACGTTCGTGGTCTTCTCCTGGATGCGTGAAGAAAACTTTCGCAATACCGTCAGTTGGGGCGTGGTCTTCATCAAATAAGACGTAAGTGAATTCATCGTGGAAGTCACGTAACGTTTCATCATCCTTGTTCATCAACCAGCTATCATTTTGATACATGTGAATAAGTATTTCTTGATCATGTTTGATCGTGTCGATCACGCCTTGTACCAGTTCCGCAGGGACATTCTCGCTGTACATTAGCTGATCTTCCTGGTCATGCACTCGGGCACCATTCGACGTGATCATATAAGCTGGAATGCCAACTTGGCGACGGATGCTCGCAACGTCTACGTGGTGACGGCCGGTTGCAAAGACAAAGGTATAACCCTTTTCATGCAGCGCTTTTAGCGTCTCTTTTGAGTAAGCACTGAGCTGATGGTTTGGTGCGAGTAACGTGCCATCCAGATCAGAGGCAACGATTTTGGTGATCTCTTTGCAAGGTAGCGATGTGCTCATGAAGTCCTCGTAAACGGTTTGGATAGTGTGGAACAGGTGAATTGCAAACGGAGTACAGCAGACTGACTAGATCGTACTGCTCCGAATGCGGGGGAACTTGGGCCCGTAGCACTATGCGGTTAAACACTGTGTCAAAGTAGCCAAGTTCAAGCAGTGTACGCCAAAATGAGGATGAAAAAGAGGGTAAATCGATGTGTAGACATTTCCTCTTTAATCTTAGTCGTGAAATGGTCGCCTAGAGTTCTTATTGTGCTTGTTCGTTTGATGGCGATTTAGGGTCATTCATAAAGCGGAAAATCGCATCGAGCGCTTGATTACGATACTTGTCGGTCTCGAATAAGATTTCATGCTGTGCGCCTTCGATGGAAAGCAGCTCCGCGTGCGGGTTGGTTTTCCGCAATTTATCAATAAAACGCTTTTGCGCGAGGTTGCTAACAATCCGATCGTTTCCGGCTTGGATTAGGATTACTGGTATTTTGACTTGGCGAGTTAATAAAAAGCACTGCTTAGCGGCCATGAGCCCTTGCCAAACCCAGCGAGTGCTTGGCCCACCGACTTGCAGTTCCGGTTTTTCCGTATATAGGTTTCGGAACCATTGGTAGCGGCCGTAACTTTGGCTAAGTGGGTTATCTTCAAAGGGCTTAGGGAAGTAGGCCTGATGTCCTGGTGCATAGCGTGGCAAAGTCGATACCGCTGACATAATTTGTGTGACCGGAATCGCTATTGGTGATAGGTACCATGGCAGGTTAATGCCAAACATGGGCGCACTTAGAATCAAACCAGTAAAAGGGTGTTCTGGGTGAGTTTGCAGGTAACGTGTGGCGATCGCGCCGCCCATAGAGTGCGCGATGATGAAGCATTGTTGATATTCGCTAAGGTCGTGTTTTTTTACGACGATGTCCATATCATCAATATAATCAGTAAAGTCATAGACGTGACCCATATCTGAGTCAGATAATAAACGATCTGATAAACCTTGTCCGCGGTGGTCAAAGGAATAGACATCGAAACCTTGGCGGTAGAGATCGTAAAACAGCTCTTGGTATTTCCAGGAAGACTCAATGCGTCCATTTACGATGAGCACGGCTTTTTTATGCTCTGGGTTGGTTAGCTTGCACCAGTAAATGTTCTTTTTCTCAGTCCCTTTAACAAAGCCCTCTTGGCGAGTTTGCCAAAGTGCTGCGATCGGACCACCAATTGCTTGCTCAAATAATGTCTCTTGAGTATAAGTCAAAGGTGAATGGTTAGTCGCCATTAGTTGATTACCTGAAGATACGTTGTTTACGCGATGTATCATCGAAGAATTAGTGAGGAAATGCAATGGATACCCATGTCTGGTTAGCTTATGTAGTAACAGCAATCGTTTTTAGTTTGGCTCCGGGCTCTGGCACGGTGAACTCAATCAGTAATGGTTTGAGTTACGGTACCCGTAAATCACTGGGTGCCATTATTGGCTTACAAATTGGTTTAGTTATCCACATCGCGCTGGTGGGGGCGGGTATTGGTGCGCTTGTCGCGCAGTCAGCAACCGCATTTTCTGTCATTAAATGGGTTGGTGCCGCTTATCTGGTTTGGTTGGGGATTCAGAAATGGCGCGATACATCAAGCTTAGTCGCAGCTGAAAACCACAACGAGATGTCAGGCACGGCGCTGTTGTACAAGGCAGTGTTGATTAACCTCACCAACCCTAAATCGATTGTTTTTCTGGTGGCGTTGTTCCCGCAGTTTATTGACCCGGCAAAAGACCAAATCACGCAACTGTTGGTGCTTGGCGTCACTACAGTCGTGATTGATGCGTGTGTAATGTTGGGTTACACGAGCTTGGCAGCACAAATGGGACGCTTTATTCGCTCCGATAAAATCATGGGAAAAATAAACAAAGTATTCGGTTCAATGTTCATGGGTTGTGGTGCATTATTAGCAGCTGCAAAGTCATAAGCCATTTATAGGTCCTTCTTTAGCATGAATACAACGTATGTCGCTCGCCAGCCGATCTTTAACCGAAAAAGACAGACGCTGGGTTATGAATTGTTGTTTCGAGACGGGGAGAGTAACGCATACCCTTCACATATTGATTCAAATCGAGCGACATACCGACTGATCGTCGAAAACTTCCTATCACTGGGTACTAACCCAGTGATTGCCTCTTCAAGATGCTTTATTAACTTTCCTCATCAAAGCTTGGTGCGACGTTTGCCGCGCAGTTTGCCGAAAAACAAAATTGTCATCGAAGTGTTGGAAACGTGCCAACCTACGGATGAGCTTCTTGATGCGATTCGTGAGTTTTATCGAGAAGGTTACTTGATCGCTTTGGATGACTTCACCCTAACACCAGAATGGCGTCGTTTTTTGCCATATGTGCATATTGTGAAGCTCGACATTATGGCGATGGGGCTCGAAAAGGCCTGTGAACTGGTCAAAACACACCTGGCCAAACGCGTCAAATACCACTTTTTAGCAGAACGTGTTGAAACCGCAGAAGAGTTTGAGCAAGCGAAAGCGGCTGGCTTTAAATTTTTCCAAGGTTATTTTTTTAGCAAGCCACTCGTCTCGCAGACTAAATACGTCAGTCCTGAGCAAGTGTTGGCATTGCAACTGTTTCGTGAAGTTTGTGCTCCTGAGCCTGACTTTACTCGTATCGAGTCCATCATTACGCAAGATGTCGCGTTGTCATATAAATTATTGCGTTTTGTAAATACGCAAGCGCCGAATTTGGCTGTCGAAATCAGCTCTTTTCGTCAGGCATTGATTTATCTTGGCCAGGATAACCTTAAGCAGTTTGTCTCTTTGGTTGTGGCATCGTATATCTCCAGTAACAAGCCTCGAGAGCTGTATCACCTTTCATTGCAACGAGCTCAATTTTGCCAATTGATGTCGCGCTATCAGCCATTCTCTCACCTCAACGAGCAAGGTTTCATGGTTGGTTTGCTGTCGATTCTAGATGCGCTGCTGGATCTTTCGGTGGAATCTTTAGTTAGGCAGTTACCGCTTAGTCATTCAGTACAACAAGCGCTATTACATCGCAAAGGGGTTTATGGTGCACTTATTTCCCTCGAAGAGTGCTACGAGCGTGCCGATTGGTCAGGGGTTGAAAAAATCACGATGCAATTGGGGTTGCCTTTAGAGGAAGTGAAGCTCTCCTTAGGTGAAGCGGCTCGCTGGAGTCAAAGCATCGCGACTGCATAATTTCTTGTCTTATCTTTTATCTCTTTGAATCTCTCTCTTTACAATCAAGCTGTTCGTTAGATGTGAAACTTTTATGACGATGGACGGTTTCCTCTTGACGATATATCTTAATTAAATAAACATATACGCATATCCATATATAGGTATGTTCATTATGCTTCCACATCAGTTTTTTAAGCTGTTATCCGATGAAACACGCGTACGTTGTTTAATGCTCGTGGCCCGTGAAGGTGAAACTTGCGTTGGTGATTTGGCGTTTGCTCTACAAGAGAGCCAGCCGAAAGTTTCTCGTCATCTTGCTCAGTTACGATCCAGTGGCATCTTGGTGGATAAACGCCAAGGACAATGGGTGTATTACGAGTTATCACAGCAATTACCAGGTTGGATGCGAAAGTTAATTGAAGACTTAGTGGCATCAAACTGTTTGAAGCAGGAATACCAAGACGACATCACACGCTTACACGATAAAAGTCGTGAGGCTTGCTGTTAACAGCGAATAGAGATTCAAGGTAGAAGATTAGAGGGTAAAACTATGACAATTAAAGTAGGAATTAATGGCTTTGGCCGAATTGGTCGCTTAGCGCTGCGAGCGGCATTTGATTGGCCAGAATTGGAGTTTGTGTTAATCAACGATGTCGCAGGTGACGCCGCTACGCTTGGTCACTTATTAGAATTCGATTCAGTGCAAGGTCGTTGGCATTATGGAGTTCAGGTCGAAGGCAGTGAGCTCGTCATCAACGGCAAGCGTGTCGCCACGACTCAACAACGCGATATCGATGCGGTGAACTGGTCTGATTGTGATGTTGTGATTGAAGCGACAGGCGTACATCGCAAAACATCATTCCTAAACAAATACCTAGAGCAAGGCGTGAAACGTGTCGTGGTAAGCGCACCTGTGAAAGAAGAAGGTATTGCGAACATTGTGGTGGGCGTGAACGACCATATTTTCGACCCTGAAAAACATCGTATCGTGACAGCAGCTTCGTGTACGACTAACTGTATCGCACCTGTGGTTAAAGTCATTCATGAGAAATTGGGTATCGAACAATCTTCTTTTACGACCATTCACGACCTGACGAATACGCAAACTATTTTGGATGCGCCACACAAAGATCTACGCCGTGCAAGAGCATGCGGCATGAGCCTTATCCCGACCACGACGGGTAGCGCGAAGGCGATTGTCGAAATTTTCCCAGAATTAAAAGACAAAATTAATGGTCATGCGGTTCGCGTACCTCTAGCAAACGCATCGTTAACAGACATCATTTTTGATGTGAAGCGTGATACCACAGCAGAAGAAGTGAATGCACTGTTAAAAGAAGCATCTGAAGGTGATTTGAAAGGCATCCTTGGCTTCGAAGAGCGTCCTTTAGTTTCTATCGATTATAAAGGCGACCAACGTTCAACCATCGTTGATGCGCAATCAACCATGGTTGTGGGTTCTCGTATGGTTAAGATTTACGCTTGGTACGATAACGAAATGGGTTATGCAACGCGCACAGCAGAGCTGGTTCGTAACGTTGGTTTGGCTTAAAAAGGGGGTCACAATGTCTCATCCTACATGGCAATTAGATTTGGACTCCGGTGCTTTAATCTTAACACCGTGCCCAGGAACGAAAGGTGTCGATTTGCATGCGTCGTTAGAACAGTTGAAAGAGCAGGGTGTTCAAGCGGTCGTTACTGCATTAGATGATAGTGAATTAGCTGCGAAGAATGTCTCTGCATTGGGTGAAGCCACTCAGCAACTGGGTATGAAATGGTTCCAGATCGAGATTGAAGACGACTGCGCACCAAATGAAGAATTTGCGACGAAGTGGCAACAAGCCAGTCCGGAACTGCACGCGATTCTTGCTCAAGGTGGCAAAGTTGCGATGCATTGTATGGGTGGTTCGGGGCGCACAGGTTTGTTCGCTGCTCACCTACTCCTAGAAAAGGAATGGCAGTTAGAAGATATCGTGCGAGAAGTGCAGGCATTGCGCCCAGGTGCATTTACAAAACCTGTGCAAGTTGAGTACATCGAACGCGTGGCTCAAGACGCTTGATCAGCTTAAATAGCTTTTGGTTCATTATGATCCAAAAGCTAAATTCGAGCTTCTTCAGGATACGACTGTTTACAAGAAAAGCCATTAATATTAACTAATGCATTGTTTTTAAGGTGTATTTTGCTTTTTATTGATGTTGGGGCATTTTTTGAAAATCACAGCAACATTGTATTGGTCAATGTTGCTGTACAGGTTAGGAAGTATTTAGAACATGATGATCTAAATGCTTCTATCGCTGTACATATGAGGTCAATATGATTTCTCAATTAAGCAAAAGTATTCGTCAGTACATGTTAGTGACGTTTAACTATTGGAACTTTACGGTGACCGATGGCGCACTGCGTATGCTGGTGGTGCTCTATTTTCATGACTTAGGTTATTCCACGTTAGCTATTGCCTCACTGTTTCTTTTCTATGAATTTTTTGGTGTGGTGACAAACCTGGTTGGTGGTTGGTTGGGCGCAAGGTTAGGCCTAAATAAAACCATGAACATTGGTTTAGCGATGCAAGTGTTTGCGTTGCTGATGCTCGCAGTACCAAATGCATGGCTGACCATTCCTTGGGTGATGGCAGCGCAAGCTCTGTCGGGGATTGCCAAAGATCTGAACAAAATGAGTGCTAAGAGCGCGATTAAAACGCTAGTACCAGACGAACAGCAAGGTGCGCTCTACAAATGGGTAGCGATTTTGACTGGCTCGAAGAATGCACTCAAAGGAGCGGGCTTTTTTGTTGGTGGCTTGCTGCTGTCTTGGGTGGGTTTTCAAAACTCGATGTTTATTATGGCGGGTGTACTTACATTAGTGTTTGTTTGCAGCATGATCTGGCTAGAAGCGGACATGGGTAAAGCAAAGAGTAAACCTAAGTTTCGCCAAATATTCTCCAAGTCTGAATCGATAAACATTTTATCCGCAGCACGCATGTTCTTGTTTGGTGCTCGTGATGTGTGGTTTGTCGTTGCTCTGCCTATTTATCTTGGTAGCGTGTTTGGTTGGGATCACTTGTGGGTTGGTAGCTTTCTCGCAGCGTGGGTCATTGCTTATGGGTTTGTGCAAGGCTTTGCGCCGCGTATTACTGGCAAAGCGCAAGGTCGTGTGCCTGATGGTAGTGCAGCATTGGTGTGGGCAGGAATCCTAGCGTTAATTACGGCTGGTATTGCTTATGGTGTGCAAATCGGTTGGCAGCCTGAATTGGTGATTGTGGTAGGTTTGATGATTTTTGGCGCTGTGTTTGCCATTAACTCTTCGCTGCACTCGTACTTGATAGTGAGCTACGCTAAAGGCGATGGCGTCTCGTTGGATGTCGGTTTTTACTACATGGCCAATGCGATGGGACGTTTGATTGGCACGGTATTATCGGGTTGGATCTACCAAGAGGCTGGTCTTGCAGCGTGCTTATGGGTTTCTTTTGCTTTCTTGGCACTGACGACGCTGATTTCAATTAAGTTGCCAAAAGCTAATGTTGCTACTGCGTAACTACCCCCAGTATCGCTATCTGTAGATGGTATAAATGGCTCCAAATCGGAGCCATTTTTGTTTTCAGCCCTAAACCACCTACTTCAGTAGGTGGTTATCATCCGTTTCGGCTTTGCCTGTAAAACTACTCA
>NZ_JAWOQP010000038.1:0-28179 GCF_033337375.1 Vibrio sp. YT-17 | reverse complement strand
TGGCGCTGGACTAAACAAAGGCCCCCTTTTAGGGGGCTCACACAAAGCCACCTTCTTTAGAAGGTGGTAATTTACTTCTTATGCGCCGTTTGCTGTAATCAGATTGTTTCGGTTTGGCATCGAGAGTGAATACTGATGCTTGGTTTTTGGTTCTCGTTAAGTGATTAGAGTGGTGATGAAATCCCCGTTGTAGGTCATTGTTGAGTTAAAAATAAGCAAAAACAGATTGTTAACTATTTCACTGGTTGAGATTTACCCTATGCTATAAACGATAAGCGACTCAAAGTAGGGAAAGGTATGAGAGAAAGGGTTCTGTTTTTTGATTTATTGCGCTGCTTCGCAGCGGTAGCAGTGATCGCCATTCACGTCTTGGCACCGTATCGAAATGAGTTAGGAGTGATTCCATTTGACCAATGGCTGACAGCGGTAGGCGTGAATAGCGTAACCCGCTGGGCAGTGCCAGTTTTTATTTTGATCACCGGAGCGCTAATGCTCAGTGACACTCGACCATTTGACGGTAAGTATTATATCAAAAGGCGTTTGGGCAAAGTTTTAGTTCCATTTCTTATTTGGTCGATGTTTTATGCATACCTTTCAGGCTGGACTTCTCAAGGCTTTGATTTTGAAACCGTAAAAGAGGTATTAAGCAATAGCCCATTCCACGCAACGTATTACCATCTCGGCTTTTTCTATTACTTTATACCACTGTATTTTGTGATTCCGCTGTTTCAATGGATGGTACGCAACGTGGATGACAACGTCTTGTATACCTATCTCGCATTTTGGCTTTTCACCAGCACTCTGTTCTTGTTCAAGATTGATGGCCCTTGGAGTAATCAGATGTGGCTTTATATGGGTTACCTTCCACTGGGGTATGTTTTATTTCAAAAGGTACCTTTGAATCGCTCTATGGTGACCTTATTTGTTGGGCTAGGACTCGTGGCGTTGGCAGTGACCTTTACGATGGTTGTGACAAATAGCTTAGAGGCGGAGAAGTATACGGTTGGGCGCTGGCTCTCTTATAAAACACTGAATGTGATTCTAGCGGCTTCGATGATTTTTATGATCGGGCGTTACTTTGGTGAAGGCTTATCACCAAAAGTACAAAAAGCGGTCAGTGTGATCAGTCAGCACAGCTTGGGGATTTACTTACTTCACCCTATTTTCTTATGGCCGATGAAAGAGTTCGGTTGGTACACAGGACATCCTGCTTGGGTGATTCCAGTCTGGATCGTTCTAAGTGGATCTGGAGCCTTGGCGATGAGCTATCTCTTTTCTCGTTCTGCCAAGACTCGTTGGTTACTGCCTTAACGTTTGATAGCGAAGTGAAGGAACTTGTTGCCGCGATAGGTCAGTGTTCCCTTATCTCCAGGGTTGAGTGCATGGTAGTAATGCACTCCAATTTGGAATTCACGCTTTGGACCGATAGAACCACGTTGAACGTAAATCCAATACTCTTGATCGTCTTGACCTGGTGGTGCGTTTGGTATGTCTATCGCTTGTTTATCTAAAACCGTTACCTGCGCGCTTTGCTCTGGAGCGTCTTCGCCCACATAGTGCTTACTATAAAAACGGAAAAACACCCACGCGCCCAAGGCAATAAGGGCGAGTAGGGCGAAAATAAGTGAGATTGGCATATTAACCTCCAATGTTTTATCGGGTCCCATTCTACAGAACTCGCTGACGAAACGATGAGTTGAGGTAACTTATTCATAATCTAATGAAAGGGACATGAATTTTATTCGGCGCACTTCACGGTTTATCTCAATGGGGACGCGATGAAATTGTTGCTTCATCTGTAAGCTACGTCACTAAAGCTGAACTAAGCAGATTTCACTTGTCTGGCTATATGAGCTCAAGGGCACAAATTGAAAGTAAAATTGCACTTAACGGCTCGAAAAAGCTCTAAATTTATAGAAGAATAAAAATAATGAACATAGGAAGGGTCTGGTAAGGAGGGTTACGATGTCAGATATTGAAAAAGTAGTCATGCGTACCCGAACGATCGAAAAACTTTTGCGTACTCAGTACCATGCAGAAGGGAAAGGGTTGCACCAACTTATTAATAGTTGTGAAGAACGTTTACCGCATGACGTGATAGCAAAGCTTCGATTCATCGCAACCGTGCGTAACAAAGTGGTGCACGAAGACGATTACAAGCTGGATGATCGTAAAGGCTTTATGGCGGCATGTGATGCTTGTGAAAAAGAGCTGACACCAAGAAGCTCTCGCTTTATTTGGCGTACAGCAATTTTGCTAATGACGTTGATTACGCTGGCCGCTCTTGGTTTCTACTATATGCACTGGGATATTTTGTCTAAGCACATTCAGTAGAGCTATACAGATAAATAAAAAAGGACGCATTTGCGTCCTTTTTTATTTTAAATCATTGGGTTAGTACATCATTGGCAGTGTCATTAAACCCACAACCACTGCAATCATAACCAGCCCTTGTTTTTGAGAAGATGAAATCATAACACTACCCCTTAATCTTTGATGAACTCGATGAATTTAATATAGCACTGTTTTTGGGGTTTGATCAACATATGCTCGTTAATCTTTTCAAAAACCACACTTAACTTGTCTATTTTTACGTGATTCTGACTAATGAAACTATGTTTTTTGTGCTGTATTTAAAGTGTTCACATTGTTTTATTTCTATCCTTTTTTGTTTTAAGTATATGATTTTATAATGTTAAATGGTTTGTGATGTTGGCTTTGTAATTGTTTTTTGTTTCGAATGGTATGTTGGGTGTTTATTTTGTCTGTATTTCTCAAAAATTGAGAAAATTAAAAAATGTGCTATGAGGTTGCATCGTCAAATCGAAAGCATGGAGTGAGATTTTCTTACCTTATGAGAAAATATGGGCTTCAAAAGTGTTTAGTGATTTTATGGTTTATGAAGTCCGCACTTTTATCTGTTATTGAAATTATGGTTTTATTTATCATTGACTTACTTTTCTTGTCTGATGTTTTTTTTACTGAATTAAGGTCGGTTTTCTTAGTTTTTACCCCTAGTCATCAGTGGTTTCTCCTCTCTTAGAGCGCTACTAAGACTATTTTCTATTTTGTGTCTGTTATTTATTCTTGCTGCCTGCATTACATACATCCTGGTGGTTTAATCGTCAGTTTGTGAAATGGCGGCTTACCTGGAGCACTTATCTGTTTTTCAGTTAAATAGTTTTAGAAAGCGTTGGTTATTGTGTCGTGTGATTTGATGGGTTCGGCTGATGAGCAAAGCTTGGCCCCAATGTTTAGTGGCATCATTCAGGCTCATCGGCTTTATTATTACGTAGGCTGAGGGTTACAAAATGTTTCGAATCGCTAGCGAGATCCAACTTTCGTAGATTGTGTCTTTACATCAAAACTGGTCTACCTAGACTAGCGGCGAGTTTAAGTAAAAGGTGTATACTGCATGTGGAGTTGGCTGGCGATAGGGCTATCAGGTGTGTATTCCGTGTTGGGAGCAAAGCAAGCTAACCCGACACAATCCCTCGTGTTTAAAATCTTTACTCTGCTACTTCTTCTTGTGTTGGTGTTAACTCAAGGTGCATCCGCAACATATACCTACTGGATTGCGGGTGGGCTGATGGTGTCTATGGTGGCAGATACGCTGCACTCGTTTAAAACTCGTAAGCTAATCTATTTTACGGCTTATCTGGTTGCCCAGGTATGCTACAGCAAGTCATTTTGGGTGCAGCTTAATGGTGAGATTGTCTGGTGGCTGTTGGCCCTGTTGCTTGCAGCGAGTATCGTGGCGTTCTTTTTGTTGCTACCTCAACTCGACTCTCTGGTATTCCCTGTTGTGATCATGGGGATGATGCTGGTTCAACTTGCTTGGGCAGCCGGTGAAGTTTGGTTACAAGTGCCGAGTTACGCCAATGCTATCGGCTTTAGCGGAACCTTAGTTCTCATCTATTCGGCGCTGGCATACGCGATACACGGTTATCGAAAACCGATGAAACACGCCTATTTGTGGGTGAGTGGCAGTTACTTTTTTGCTCATGCCCTCATTGTTGCCTCAATCATTTACTAATTTAAGTCAAAGCAGCTCTTGAGGATTTCAGTAAACTGAACGCATTATTCTTAATAACTGGAGTCAATAATGAGTGAAATCCATGCTCACGAGCTGCTAAACCTACTTAGAGAAACACCAATGGATCGCGAAGCCCTCACACAGCACTTTGGCGCTAGCGTTCGCTTTCACACCTGTAAACTGAATGATCTAGACTTAGATGCATTACTAGCATTTTTGCTCAAGCGCGACAAAATTCGTGAGCTTGAAGGTAAGTTTGTGGTCAATATGGCGCGAGTTTGCAATCACTAAACGGCGGCTAAGATCGAGGGTGAATATGGTGTTTTCGCCCTCAGTCATATACTCATGTTGTCAGTTTGCTATACACTGGCCGCCATTTTTGAGGTGAGGCCAGAATATGGACATTCTTTCTGCAGCGACCATGCTGTTTCTAATCATGGACCCTCTCGGTAACTTGCCGATTGTGTTGTCTATTCTCAAACATATCGATCCCAAGCGTCGTCGTAAGGTATTGATTCGTGAACTACTGTTTGCCTTACTGATTTTGATGCTGTTTCTGTTTGCAGGACAAAGCATCTTAAGTTTTTTGCATGTCCAGCCAGAAACGCTCAGCATTTCAGGTGGCATTATTCTCTTCATTATTGCGATTAAGATGATTTTCCCGAGTGCTGGCAGCATCACTGGACTGGCAGCAGGCGAGGAGCCCTTTATTGTTCCGATGGCCATTCCTATGATCGCGGGCCCTTCAGTGATTGCTGCCTTGCTTTTACTGTCTTCGCAACATCCAGAGAAAATGTTGGAAATGTCAGCATCAGTTGTAATTGCGTGGGGCGCAACATTTTTTATACTGATGTTTTATGGCTTCTTTAATCGCTTGTTGGGTGAACGTGGCTTGAAGGCGGTAGAACGCTTAATGGGCTTGTTACTGGTGATGATCTCCACTCAAATGTTCTTGGATGGTGTAAAAAGTTACATTGGGTGACGAACGAAACGCAGAAAAAAAGCCGCTCACAAGAGCGGCTTTTTCGTATCTTAGCGATTACATCATGTGTTTACGACGAATATCGAGTAGGGCAAAAATACCAAAAATCAGGATTGAATATTTTTCCCAACTGCTCATTTTTATTTTGTCGCCAAATGCACCAATGAAGATGGCCATTTGTAAACCGTGCATGATGAACAAAAAAGCGGTCATGATGTATAGCGCAATCGCGGCATTGCCGGGAAAGGGCATAAAAATATTTAGGATTAATACTAACCAAACAAAGGCGATAGCCGCTTTGGCCAGCATAATTAGTGCTTTCATTTAAGTATCCTTTTAAATCGAGGCGTTATGCGGAGGTACGTTCGTACAGACGATAGCTCACTTGGCCTGCTGTTTTTTCTCGATGTAATTGCCAGTTTTCTGGTAAGTCGGCAATATTGAGTTCTTTTTCTGTTTCAATATAAATCATCGCATCTTCCGCGAGCCAGCCATTTTGTTCTAGCAGAGCCACGGTCTCATCCAATAGACCTTTGCGAAACGGTGGGTCAATAAACACCACATGGTGAGCAGAACCCGGTTGCTTCAAAAAACTCAGTGCGTCGGTATTTACCACTTGGATGTTGTTCGCGTTAAGAGAGGCAACATTCTTTTGTAACTGTTGGAAAGCTTGTGGGTTTAGCTCAACCATGGTCACTTGCTCTGCTTGGCGCGAAGCTGACTCAAATCCCAAGCCGCCAGAGCCAGCAAACAAGTCGAGACATTTTGCCTGTGGTACATCTTGAGCTAACCAGTTAAACAGCGTTTCTTTGACGCGATCTGTCGTGGGGCGTAAGCCTTCAGCATCGTGTACAGGAAGTTTTCTGCCTCTCCATAAGCCACTAATAATGCGAACAAAGCCCGTTGTTGGCTTTTTTTGTGATGAGTTTTGCTGGCGACGTCTTACCATAGATTTTTTGACCGCTAATAAAGTGATACTATATCTAATCGCCCAAGCAATGAGCTTGGAGCTTGGATACAGCCCAGAATATTCAAGATGACAGAGTGTAACACTAATAAGATTAGAATTACCTAATCGGAAAGTTTTCAGAACTTTGTCATTAGCCTTTTTTAGACAGATAATAATCTTGTCAAAAAAGAGTCATTAATAGATAAAAGAACAATCTAGGATAGCCCCAGATGACGGAAAAAAAGAAGCGCGGATTACTTTCGTGGCTAGGTTTTGGTGACGAAGAACAAAGCCCAAAACCAAAAACTGAAGAAACAGTAAAAGAAGAAGCAGTGGAAGCGCCTTCTGAAGAGCAGCAAACCGAAGCGGTTGCTGAGCAAGCGGAAGCAACGCCAGAACTTGAAGAAGAAGCGAAACAATCAGAGGCTGCCCCAGCAGAAGCAGAAGCAGAAGCAGAAGCAGAAGCAGAAGCAGAAGCAGAAGCAGAAGCAGAAGCAGAAGAGCCAGAAGTCGTATCGGCCGCGCCTCGTGTTCAAGAACAAGAAAAGCCAACAGAAAGCTTTTTTGCTCGTCTTAAACGCAGCCTAAGCCGAACAAAAGCAAATATTGGTGCTGGCTTCTTCGGTCTGTTCAGCGGTAAGAAAATCGATGAGGACTTATTTGAAGAGCTAGAAGAGCAACTGCTTATTGCTGATGTGGGCATGAATACCACAACAAAAATTATCAACAACCTGACAGAAAAAGCCACACGTGGCGATCTGAAAGACGGCGAAGCCCTTTATGGTTTGTTGAAAGAAGAAATGGCTGAGATTCTTTCTAAAGTCGAACAGCCACTAGAAATCGATAGCAACAAAACGCCTTACGTCATCTTGATGGTGGGTGTAAATGGCGTGGGTAAAACCACGACCATCGGTAAGCTAGCGAAGCAGTTCCAAACTCAAGGCAAAAAAGTGATGCTTGCAGCGGGCGATACTTTCCGTGCCGCAGCGGTTGAGCAGTTACAAGTGTGGGGTGAACGTAATAATGTTCCTGTGATTGCTCAACATACTGGCGCAGACAGTGCCTCTGTTATCTATGATGCGATTGAAGCGGCAAAAGCACGTGGTGTGGATGTGGTGATTGCTGATACAGCAGGTCGTCTACAGAACAAAGCGAACCTAATGGAAGAGCTGCGTAAGATTGTACGTGTGATGAAGAAAATTGATGACTCTGCACCACATGAGATCATGCTAACGCTTGATGCAGGTACAGGACAAAATGCCATTAGCCAAGCGAAACTTTTCAGTGATGTTGCCCCTCTAACCGGGATTACTTTGACTAAGCTGGATGGTACAGCCAAGGGCGGCGTAATTTTCGCTATCGCTGATCAGTTCGGTATTCCAATTCGTTACATTGGTGTGGGTGAAGGTATCGAAGACTTGCGTCCATTTGAAACTCAAGAGTTTATTGACGCACTGTTTAGTCGTGAAGAATAAAAAGAGTTAGAGGAAATCAACGGTGATCAAATTTCAGCAAGTAAGCAAAGCTTACCGAGGTGGTCGACAAGCACTGCAAAAAGTCGATTTTCACCTGAGGCGCGGTGAAATGGCGTTTTTAGGCGGACATTCCGGGGCTGGTAAAAGTACCTTGCTGAAATTGATCTGCGCGATAGAGCGACCAACCGATGGCAAAATCCATTTTAATGGTCACGACATCACGCGTATTCCAAGCAAAGACATCCCTTTTTTGCGCCGCAATATTGGGATTGTTTTTCAAGATCATCGCCTATTGATGGATCGCAGTGTGTACGACAATGTCGCTCTGCCAATGCGTATCGAATCGATTTCTGAAAACGAAATCAAACGCCGTGTTTCTGCGGCGTTAGATAAAACGGGCTTACTCGATAAAGCTCGTTGTCTACCTAGTCAACTTTCTGGTGGTGAGCAACAGCGCGTCGGTATTGCCCGTGCTGTGGTTAATCGACCAACGTTGCTGGTGGCTGATGAGCCTACGGGTAACCTTGACCCAGAATTATCCAACCGTGTGTTGCGTCTATTCGAAGAATTTAACCGTGCGGGCGTGACTATCCTACTTGCCACGCACGATGTGGGGTTAGTAAACACTCGCCCACAGTATCGTCATTTTGAATTGAACCAAGGCTTCCTAAGTGAGGTAGAAGACTATGGCAGGTAACAAGCACTCCCAAAAGAAGGGGAAAGGCCGTAGTGCCAAGCGTGCGAATACCGATGGTTTTTTCTCTGTCCACGCAAAACAAGCTAAATCCTCTTTTAGCGCCTTATGGCAACGACCACTAGGCAACATTCTGACCCTAGCGGTCATCTCCATGGCACTTGCCATGCCAGCTTGTTTGTATCTATTGGGGAAAAACGTTGCGGGGGCAGCGGAAGATGTCGCTTCTCCTTCACAAGTTAGTGCTTACTTAGTTGAAGGCATGCCGGATGCGCGAGTGATGGTTCTCAAAGATCAAATTGAAACTTGGCCTTTGGTAAAAGAGGTAGAATATATTTCACCGCAACAAGGTCTATCTGATTTAAGCCAATATGCAGGGTTCGACCAAGCTATCAGTCTTTTAAGTGGCTATGCGCTACCTGGTGTGTTGGTGATTACGCCAGATTCGGAGCTAAAAAGTGATATTCAGTCATTAGCCAAAGACGTTCGAGAGCAACAAGATGTGACCGACGTGAGACTTGACGAAGACTGGCTGGCGCGTCTTGATGCCATCAAAACTCTCGCGAGTATTATTGTCATTACCCTGACAGTACTGATGCTCGGTGCGGTATTTTTAATCGTTGGCAATACATTGCGATTTAATGTGCTGGCGAATAAAGAAGAGATTCAAACCATGAAACTGATCGGTGCGACGGACAGTTTTATTCTGCGCCCTTACTTGTACACAGGCATGTGGTTTGGCGTGTTAGGTGCCACTATTGCGTGGTTGGTAACGGCTTTAGTGACCATTGTCATGAATAGTGCGGTGGAAGACCTTGCTGCGTTGTACGATAGCCAGTTCCGCCTGATTGGTCTAAGTTGGGATGAATCTTTGTTATTAATCATCATTGGGAGTCTTTTGGGATGTATTGCGGCGCGTTTTTCTGCGCAACGACATTTAAAAGAAATTGAACCAGTTTAAGTGATGGCGGTCTTATTACTTGGATTTCATTAGCACTAGCTAATTTTGAACCCTTGCTTAGACCAAATGTTTATGGATAATTGCTTCCCCTTCTTGAAACTTGTTCATTTTGAGTTCAAGATATCGAAGCTAAATTGCAATGTAATGCTCCAGATCAGAGATTGATGAGGAATTGAATGACAAAAGAAGCGTATCCGATGGCTCTAGTCACGCAAGATAGCCTTGATAGCTATATTCGCTCAGTAAACAGCTACCCAATGCTGACTGCAGACGAAGAGCGTGAGCTGGCAGAACGATTACACTATAAAGGTGAGATTGAGGCTGCAAAAGGTCTAATTCTTTCGCACCTACGATTCGTTGTTCACGTTGCTCGTGGTTACTCTGGCTACGGTTTGCCGATGGCGGATCTTGTGCAAGAGGGTAACATCGGTCTAATGAAAGCCGTTAAGCGTTTTAACCCAGAAGTAGGGGTTCGCTTGGTTTCTTTTGCTGTCCACTGGATCAAAGCAGAGATCCACGAATACGTGCTACGTAACTGGCGTATCGTGAAAATTGCGACCACTAAAGCGCAACGTAAATTGTTCTTCAACCTGCGTAAGTCGAAAAAGCGCTTGGGTTGGTTTAACAACGGTGAAGTGGAAACCGTTGCGCGCGAGTTAGGTGTTGAGCCTTCTGAAGTTCGCGAGATGGAATCACGCTTAGCGGCGGTGGATTCAACCTTTGATATGCCAACTGATGAAGACGACAGTTCAAACGCTTACACAGCGCCGATGCTATACCTAGAAGACAAATCGTCTGATGTGGCCGACAACATTGAAGCCGCCAACTGGGAAATGCATACCAACAATCGCTTGGGTCATGCATTAGCGAGTTTGGATGAGCGTAGTCAGCGCATCGTGCGTTCTCGTTGGTTAGATGATGAGAAAGCAACATTGCAAGACTTAGCTGATGAGTTCGGTGTTTCTGCCGAGCGTATTCGCCAGCTAGAAAAAAATGCAATGAAGAAACTAAAATTGGCTGTGGGTGAATTTTAATTTCCACTGCTAATTGAAAGTAAGATTTTCATAGAAAGCCGAGATCATGTGATCTCGGCTTTTTTATTGTCGATCGAAAATCGATAGCGTTTGCGATCCGGATTTTATGTGCTACCTGTGTATAACTCTGTGAAGTAATTATTTATCAACTGTTCGAAACCCGGACAAAATAAGGGATTCAAGCACTTTTCCATCTGGGGATAGTTATAGATATACACACAGTTAGATCAGGATCATCACTACATATTGTGGATCAAAAGATCCAAATACACTTTATCAACGCAATTCACAGCTTTATCCACAAATGGTTGGAATGTGTACACTTTTGAAAACCCTGATTATCCATGTGTCTAAGTTTGCCGTTGGATAGGTTACAATAGCGGCAGCATACCCAAGCAGCTTCAAATATGGATTTTATGCTGTACCACGGGTGCTGATTAGTACGTTAGGTTCGAGGTTGCTTGGGTATATTAATAAGACAATGAGAAAGTAAATGGATCAGTTTAAGCATATCGATGTACAAGGTGCGCAAGCGCTGCTCGAGCAGGGTGATGCGAAGCTTGTAGATATCCGTGACCCTCAATCGTTTGCCGTTGCGCATGCGGAGTCCGCGTATCACTTAACTAACGATACGATCGTTGCGTTTATGGATGAAGTGGAGTTCGAACAACCTATTCTAGTGATGTGTTACCACGGTATTAGTAGCCAAGGTGCGGCGCAATATTTGGTTAACCAAGGCTTTGAACAGGTGTACAGTGTAGATGGTGGCTTTGAAGCCTGGCATCGAGCAGAACTACCGATAGTGAGAAGTTAATGAAGAGATTGGTAACGTTAAATAATCCACGTATGGCGCAAGCCTTTATTGATTATATGGCCTCTCGCCAAATTGACATCGAAATGATGCCAGAAGGGGATGGGCAATTTGCGCTGTGGCTGACTGATAGCCAGCATGAAATAGAAGCGGAAGCCGAACTTAAGCAGTTCCTTGCTAACCCGTCTGATTCAAAATACAGCGCCGCCTCGTGGGACGTTGCCGATACTCGTAAGAGCACATTTCATTATTCCAGCCCGAGTATCATAAGCATGGTCAAAGCGAAAGCTGGCCCCATGACTTTGCTGATCATGACAGTCTGTATCATCATCTACTTGTTACAAATGTTTGGCTTTGGCAATGGCGTGTTTAAGTTGTTGCACTTCCCGGCTTTTGAGGGGCAACAATGGCAAGTGTGGCGATGGCTAAGTCATGCGTTACTGCACTTTTCAGTAACTCACATCGTGTTTAACTTACTATGGTGGTGGCAGTTGGGTGGCGACATCGAACGTCGTCTCGGTTCCGGTAAGCTATTGCAACTCTTTGTGGTGTCGGCAGCGCTTTCAGGGGCAGGCCAGTTCTATGTTGAAGGGGCTAACTTCGGCGGCTTGTCTGGCGTGGTCTATGCACTGCTTGGTTATTTGTGGATATTGGGTTACCGCTTGCCACATTTAGGCCTTACGCTACCCAAGCCAATTATCGTCTTTATGTTGGTATGGTTAGTTCTTGGTTTTGTGCAGCCATTTATGGCGATTGCAAACACCGCTCACTTAGTTGGGCTACTGTCGGGGATGGCGATTGCGCTGTTTGATTCAGGCAAGATGAAATACCAACAGCAAGCCTAAAGCAGATGAAATGAAAAGACCGCTTAAGAGCGGTCTTTTTTTATGTTCAAAACGGATTTGGGTTTATTGATAAAGGTATTTTGTAAACAACAAATCGGCAATGATGGTTTTACCTGTTTCAGGCAAAAGCGTTTCGTTGAGGGTCGTCACTAAGGTTTTGCGCAGATCTTCTCGGCCAGACAGGGACTTAATCGTATCTTCTGTTTGCTTACCCAGTAATTCAATCACTGCATCGCGAATCAAAGGTTGGTGATGCTCAACAACTGATAAATCTTGTTGACTCATTACCATGATGTCGATGCGCACTTGCACATAACCTAACTTTTTGCCTTTGGTATAAAAGTTAGTAGTGAGGTCAGGCTCTAGGGTAAAGTATGCCAACTTAGGTCCAGCTTCTTCCGTTTCAGCCCAACTTGGTGCGGCGAATAGTATGGTTAACGCAAAAATAATTTGGGCTATATAACGTTTGTACATATTTCTAACTTTTCTTTCTCTGGATCGCGATATTCGAATCGCTTCAGTCTTGATACAATGGGCCGTCTATAACAAATAACGGAACTTACGGTTACATACATTACTATGGACGGTAAGTTGTTGCTTTATTGTACGCATAAAGCCTCCAATTGAATACTAGTATGAATCAGCCAACATCACTCTATCTTGCTTCTTTATTGGAAGTAGAGTGGCAAAACCCCGAAGAATTCGAATTTCCAAATGAATTTGCCAAGCACTGGCTTGAAGAGCAAGGGTCTTTGTCACGTCGTTTAAAACAGCACTGCCAAGCGTTAACGGTAGAATTGCTACAAAATCAGATCGTCACTGCAGCGACATTAAAACAGGACGAAAGCCAGTTATTGTCCGAACAAGATTGCTTACTGAGAGAGGTAATTTTGTGCGGTGACAATAATAACTGGGTTATTGGGCGGACATTGATTCCTCGTTCAACCTTAGTTGATCAGCAGTATGATTTGGCTCAACAAGGGGATATCCCATTAGGACTAACTGTGTTTAGCGCAGATAACGTTGAGCGGGACTCTTTGCAAATGGGATGGGTAGCCGTACCAGAAGGACGTTTGTTAGCACGACGCTCAAGGTTGTGGATGAATCACAAACCGATGCTAGTCGCCGAGTTATTCTTATCTAATTCACCAGTTTACGCTAAGGAGACAGTGTAAATGTCCGCAGAAAAAGCCAAAGCATATTGGCAACTGATGCGCATGGATCGCCCGATTGGTTCACTGTTACTGATGTGGCCAACGATTTGGGCGCTAATTATCTCAGCCCAAGGGATGCCAAGTTGGGATGTATTCATCGTGTTTGTATTGGGTGTTTTCCTAATGCGTAGTGCGGGGTGCGTGATTAATGATTTTGCAGATCGCAAAGTCGACGGCCATGTAAAGCGTACTAAGCAACGTCCACTGCCATCAGGGAAAGTGACAGCAAAAGAAGCGATTGGATTATTTTTGGTTTTGGGTATCAGCTCGTTTTTGTTAGTGCTGACCATGAACCCGCTGACGATTCAGCTATCCTTCGCTGGCATTGTGTTGGCGTTCATCTATCCATTTATGAAGCGTTACACTCATATTCCACAGCTATTTTTAGGCTTGGCTTTTAGCTGGGCGATTCCAATGGCGTGGGCTGCACAAACTGGGGAATTACCATTGATTGTTTGGTTTTTGTTCCTCATTAACGCTTTGTGGACCATTGCGTACGACACTCAATATGCGATGGTAGACCGAGATGATGATCTAAAGATTGGCATTAAATCGACGGCAATTCTGTTTGGTCGTCATGACAAGCTTATTATTGGTGTGTTGCAACTTATTACACTCGCGATGTTGGTTTGGTTAGGGCAGTTCTACCAATTGGGACAAAGTTACTACTGGACCCTTTTGATTGCAGCGTCGTTGTTTGTTTATCAGCAGCACTTAATTCGTCACCGTGAGCGTGAGTTGTGCTTTAAGGCTTTCCTTAACAACAATTATGTTGGCATGGTGATAGCGATAGGGTTACTGGTCGCATTTTGGTAAGCGAAGAAATAGAAAAAGGCATCCGATTGGATGCCTTTTTTCTTATTGGAAGAAGGTAAAACGGTTACGACCGAAGTTGGTGAATACTCTCTTCGATCGTCAGTTTCACTTCTGGATAAAGCAGAGTGAACAGTAGCCGTGCAAATTGCTGCGTTTTCTTCGTGTCACAGTTACCATCGTTATCGAGGTATTTTTGCTGTTTGAGCGTATTGAACATCGCGGTAAACACACCTTTATCGAAGAATTCTGGCGCATTAATACCGTGCAAACGCCCTAGGCGCTGAGCAATATCTTGGCTCTTCTGCTCTAGGTCCGATTTACCGAGTTCAGGGTAAGCAACAAGCAAGTTCATCGCGATAGAGTAGCGTTGCAGCGTTTCAGTTATCGTTCGACCTAACAGAACCAAAGGCTGGTTGTTTGATTGATTGATCTCTAGCTTATCACCATCAAGACTAATCATTTTCTGATCGGCAAATTCATGCAGTGTTTTAACGACCAATTCATCTAACTCGTCTTCTTGGTAACTTAAGAACAGCTCTTTCTTCAAGAATGGGTAGATTTGCGCGACATTCGCTTGAATCTTGGCTACCGAAAGGTTGCGCTGACGAATGAGCATTTGGGCAATTAATGACGGCAGAGCGAACAAGTGAATGATGTTGTTGCGATAGTAAGTCATCAGGATCGATTGGCTACGGTCCAGCGAAATGATGTCACCCATGCTATCGGTTTCAATCACGAACTTATCAAGCGAAATTGCATGATCGACCAACTCCTCAGCACTTTCGGTAGGGATAGTGGAGGTGCTTGAGTACGGGTTATTTTTGAGTAGCTTTAAGTAACACTCGATCTGATTGATCAGCGAGTCACGAGAAAGTGCACGTTGACGAGAAGCAAGCAGTGCGGTTGCACACAAGGTCAACGCGTTTGCTGCCGCCGCATCATTGATGTGCGTCATCATCTTATTAGCAAGGTCGTTGACCACAGGATTCATCCATTGTGGTTTGTTACCACCCATGCTGTCGATGTCTTTCGTCCACTCAGGAGCATGCTCGTTCAAGTATTGGTTGAGCTGAATTGGCTCACCGAAGTTCACATAGCCCAAACCAAAGTTACGCAGTTTACGCAGAGTACGCAGTACAAGCCCTGCGTTTTCTTTCTCTTTGCGTTTGCCACGCAGCTCTTTCGCGTAAGTGCCTACTTCCATTACGTGCTCGTAACCGATGTAGACCGGCACTAGTGTTACTGGGCGGTTTAGACCACGTAGCATTGCTTGGATGGTCATAGCCAGCATACCCGTTTTCGCTTGCAGTAAGCGACCTGTACGTGAACGACCACCCTCACTGAAGTACTCGACTGAATAGCCTTTGGCAAACAGCTCAGCTAGATACTCACGGAAAATGGTTGAGTACAGTTTGTTGCCTTTAAAACTACGACGAATAAAGAACGCCCCACCACGACGGAAAAGAGGACCGGCCGGGAAGAAGTTCAAGTTAATGCCTGCCGCAATGTGCGGAGGCACCATGCCTTCATGGTATAAAACATAAGACAAAAGCAGGTAGTCCATGTGACTACGGTGACAAGGAACGTACACAATTTCGTGGCCGTCTTGCGCTAAACGACGCACAGTCGAGGCGTTATTGATGTGCAAACCTTGGTATAGTTTTGTCCATAACCAACTCAGGATGCGGTCGCCGTTTTTCACCAGACTATAGGAGAAGTCGGCAGCGATTTCATCCATGATGTCGTGGGCTTCTTTACGTGCCTTATCAATCGAGATGTTTTTGCTCTTGGCTTCGTCAGCAATCGCCAGTTCAATAGCTGGAGACTTTAGTAAACGAGCAAACAACACTTGGCGTTGTGGCAGGTTTGGGCCTGAAGCAGCCAGTTTCTGGCGTGAGAAGTGGATACGCGCCACGCGAGCCAGTTTGTGCGCAATTGCGCTGTCGGTACCGTGGGAGTCTGCCATATAACGCAGAGATACCACGGGACTAAAGCGAACTAAGCAGTCGCGTCCCGCCGCCATTACCGCTTTGGCTTTTTGCGGACCATTCATCGGTTGAAGGTAAGGCTTTTGGTTCTCTTCTTTACCTGGCTTACGACCCCAAAGCACGGTTGCAGGGATCATTTGAACATCCAACTCACTATCCAGCTTGTGCAGTTCCAGTAAGTCAGTGAACAGAGAAACAGAATCGGTTGGGACATCATTATCGTTGTTCATCACAGTTGGACGCGCAGCGATAAAGACGAAACGGTTCAGCGTTTTGCCATTGATTTCCAGCGGGCTGAGCGGGTCGGGTAGACCAAGGCTCATGGCTTGTTTTTGCAGTGTCAGCAAATCCACGTTCGAGCGGAACGGCAGGGCATATACAATCGGTTTAGTTAGGTCGATGTTCAGATCTTCAATCGGGTTCGACGGGATTGCGGTGCCCTTTACCAGTACCGATAAAGGTAGTTTTAGTAATGAACGTGAAAATGATTGTCCAGAAGACATAAAGTTCACAGCCTCAATAGGTATTCAAACAGGCCTAACCTTATTTCAGTTTCCGCTTTGCATGTCTTCTCTATAAAAAGAGATGAGTACGGCAATAGAAATAAGCCTAGGCGATAAAATTTAAGCGCTGCAAGGATACCAGAAACTGGTCAAACCTTTTAATTTTATTGGCTGTAAATTAGTCGAACCCCTAAGTTATTGCTTTGACTTGATTAACTGAAAAGTCGGTGTTTTAAACGAATAAAGAATGAACTTAATTGGTAAGCTGAAAGCTCCCCACAAATAAATTAAAAAACAACCAATTGGGTTTTCATTTGAGCATTTACTGGATATACTCACAGTTAACTGTATAAAAAGACAGGTGAGACATGAAGCCGTTAACGCCACGCCAACAACAAGTCTTCGATTTGATTAAAAGTAAAATCGACGACACCGGAATGCCACCAACTCGTGCAGAGATTGCGCGTGAGCTTGGCTTCCGCTCTGCGAATGCCGCAGAGGAACACCTAAAAGCGCTTGCTCGTAAGCAAGCAATTGAAATTATTCCAGGCGCTTCTCGTGGGATTCGTATCCTGCTTGAAGACGCAGCCAATGATGAGCAGGGTTTGCCTTTGATTGGTCAAGTCGCAGCGGGTGAGCCAATTCTGGCTCAAGAGCACGTAGAGGCGCACTACCAAGTCGATCCTGCGATGTTCAAACCGCAAGCGGATTTCTTACTTCGTGTAAATGGCGAGAGTATGAAAGACATCGGGATTATGGATGGCGATTTGCTCGCGGTGCATAAAACCCAAGATGTGAGAGACGGTCAAGTTGTCGTTGCGCGTGTTGATGATGATGTGACTGTGAAGCGTTTGGAGCGCAAAGGTTCAACCATATTACTGCATGCTGAGAATGAAGAGTTTGCCCCAATCCAAGTGGACTTAACGTCTCAGCACCTTACGATTGAAGGCTTAGCCGTTGGTATTATTCGCAATACCGATTGGATGTAAGTGTGTTTAAGCAGCCCAGTTCATCTGGGCTGTTTTGTCTTTTCTCTTTTTCTACTTCCTCCAAAAGCTTGCTCATCATCTTGACCTTGTTTGTTTTGGCCAATTTATAAGCTTGATAATGTAATTGATATTCATTATCATCTTTATTAATGTCTATGTTTTCTCTCTGGCGCAGGAAATGCCCATGTCTCAGTCTAAACATCAAGTTCCTAACCATCTATTGAAGCCACTGTTATTGCGTAGCCGTGAAAGCATGGTCGACAATGGCTTGGTGTACGATCCGATAGCTGCTAAAGCGTGTTTGAGCTGTAAGATGGCGCCGGATTGTTTGAGTGGTGATATTGCGCAGAAGCAATTGCTGCACGTGACGCTGACTCAGCTTTGTGACCAGCAGGTTAGTCACTTCTTACAGCAGTATCCCGATGCTTGGATAATCAATGTCGGAGCGGGGCTGGATACCCGCTTTTATCGTTTGGATAATGGACGCTGCCATTGGATAGAGCTGGATGTGACGGAAAATTTGGTATGGCGTCAGCGCTTGTTCCACAAAAATGAACGCTATGAACATCGCTGTGGCAGTGTGGATGAAATGTCGTGGCTAGAGACGTTAGCCATTCCAGAGCAAGCACCAGTACTCATTTTATGTGAAATGGCACTGCTCGATTGCACAGAGCGCCAAGTCGCGAAATTTATTCAAACCTTGGGTCGACATTTTGTTTCTGCTGAACTGTGTATGGTGCTGGCAGGAGATTTAACGGAAACCAAGTGGGGGCAAAAGCTTGGCTCTGATCGTTATGCTCATGGCTTTGAAGCGCCTGCAGCACAGATATTGCAATGGTTACCATGGGCACAATGGGTGAAAGCTTTCTCGCCATTCGATAGATTCTGTTCTCGTTGGAAAGCTTGGCAGCGTTGGCTTAATAAGATTCCAATGTTGAAGCATCGCCTCACGCCAGTCCTCGTTCACATCAAGTGGTAATTGGCTAGTCGTTAAGCGCTCAGGTACACTCGTCGATCTTACTGATGAGGTGCCTGTGACAAATTCAATCTTCTCTCCTTTATCTAACCCAAAAGTTCATCGCCAAGTTTTAGCTTTAGCGATACCTATGGTGCTGTCGAATATTACTGTTCCATTGCTCGGTTTGGTCGATGCTGCGGTGATTGGTCATCTAGACCACGCTTGGTATTTGGGTGGTGTTGCGTTGGGCAGCACCATGATCAGCGTGACGTTTTGGCTGCTTGGTTTTTTGCGTATGTCGACTACTGGGTTGGCGGCGCAGTCCTATGGGGGTGAAGACCGAAAGCAACTTGCCTTGGTGTTTATGCAAGGCTCACTTATGGCGCTGCTGTTTGCGTTAGTCTTCCTTATTGCCCATAACCCGATTGCTGATTTGATCTTTGGCTGGAGTGACGCCAGCGCAGAGGTAAAACGCTACGGTATGCAATATTTCTCTATCCGTGTGTGGAGTGCCCCCGCTGCACTAATGAACTTTGTGTTGTTGGGATGGTTGCTCGGAACGCAAAATTCCAAAGCACCAATGTGGATGGTGATCATCACTAACGTGACTAATATTGTCCTCGATTTGTTGTTTGTTATCGGTTTGGAGTGGAAAGTAGAAGGCGCTGCGCTGGCATCGGTGATTGCTGACTACTCAGGTATGGGTTTTGGTCTCATGTGTGTCTGGAAAACCTGGCGAGAGAGGCAATTACCATCACCTCAAAAGTTGCTAGCCAGCACTCAACACGGTTTAGGGCGCTTCGTGAAATTGAATCGCGATATTTTCTTGCGCTCTTTGTGTCTGCAAGCGGCTTTTAGCTTTATGACGTTCCAAGGTGCGAGCTTTGGTGATGAGGTTGTCGCTGCAAATGCGGTTCTGATGAGCTTCCTGATGATTATCTCGTATGGCATGGATGGCTTTGCTTACGCAATGGAGGCCATGGTCGGGAAGGCGATTGGTGCCAAAGATAGGCAACAATTGAGTGCATCGCTTGTCGGCACTTTCTTTTGGAGTTTGGTTATTTGCTTAGGACTGACCGCGCTCTTTGGTTTGGCGGGATCGCAGTTGATCGCCATGATCACTTCAATTGAGGCGGTACAACAGCAAGCAGCGGTGTATCTACCTTGGCTGGTGGTGATGCCACTAGCGTCGATGTGGTGCTTTCTATTGGATGGCATTTTTGTCGGTGCAACCAAAGGCAAAGACATGCGCAATAGTATGTTTGTCGCGACCAGCAGTTTCTTCGTTGTCTTTTACTTATTCGCCGAGTGGGAAAATCACGCGCTGTGGTTTGCAATGATGAGCTTTATGTTGATGCGGGGTATTGGTTTAGGGGTTATCTTTCTCTACCAATGGCACAAGGATACCTTCCTAGCACAATGTTGATATAAAAACAGCAGGTCCAAGCCTGCTGTTTTTCTTTCTGCTATCAAGAAGCATAGATTAGAACAAGCGGTTCAAACCATTCAACGCAGCGACACGATACGCTTCGGCCATTGTTGGATAGTTGAAGGTGGTATTGACGAAATACTCGATGGTATTCGCTGAGCCTTTTTGCTCCATAATGGCTTGACCGATGTGGATAATTTCCGCGGCACGTTCGCCAAAACAGTGAATCCCTAAAATTTCTTTGGTTTCACGATGGAACAATATCTTCAAGCTACCGATGTCTTTCCCTGCGATCTGTGCACGAGCTAGATGCTTGAACGAAGAGCGTCCTACTTCATACGGTACTTTCGCAGCTGTTAGCTCTTGCTCGGTTTTACCCACAGAGCTAATCTCTGGGATGGTGTAGATACCCGTTGGAATATCATCAATCAGATAGTTTTCTGCCTGACCTTTCGTAATGGCTTGTGCGACAAATCGCCCTTGGTCATAAGCGGCGCTTGCAAGGCTAGGGTAACCGATGACATCGCCTACAGCGTAAATGTGCTCAATATCGGTTTGGTAGTTACGGTTTACTTTTAGTTGTCCGCGAGAGTCCGCTTCCAGACCCACAGCACCCAAATTCAACTTATCGGTGTTACCTGTTCGACCATTCGCATACAACAAGCAGTCCGCCTTCATCTTCTTGCCAGATTGTAGGTGAATAATCACGCCATCTTCTGTGCCTTCGATTTTTTCATAGGTCTCATCATTACGAATTACCACACCGCTGTTCCAGAAGTGGTAAGACAGCGCATCTGACACTTCGTTATCCAAAAACTCCAACAAGCGGTCGCGGGTATTGATAAGGTCGGTTTTCACTCCAAGGCCGCGGAAGATAGAAGCGTATTCACAACCGATAACGCCCGCACCGTAAATGATGATATGGCGAGGGTCGTGTTTCAGGCTCAAAATGGAATCACTGTCGTAGATGCGCTCATGCAAGAAATCTACGTCGTTAGGCTGATACGGGCGAGAACCCGTCGCGATGACAAACTTATCCGCAGAATAGATTTCTTCTGTACCGTCGCTTTGCATCACTGCAATTGAGTAGTTATCGATAAATCGCGCGGTTCCGAACAAAAGTGTGCATGAGTTACGGTCATAAAAGCCCTGACGAAGTCGAGTTTGCTTATCAATGACCGATTTAGCATGACCTAAAATGTCAGAAAATGTTGCATGAACGCTGGTGTTGTTTCGACAAAATAGCGGGTTGCTATTAAATTCGATGATGCGGCTAACGGCATGACGCAGTGCTTTTGATGGAATGGTACCCCAGTGAGTACAACCGCCGCCGACACTGCTTTCTTTCTCGACAATGGCAACATTCAGTCCCGCTTTGGTTAATCCCATTGCAGCCCCTTCTCCGCCAGGGCCACTACCGATTACGATCACGTCATAGTGATTAACATGCGCCATGATGCCTTCCTTGTTATATTTGCTTAACATTGCTTTAGCGCGATTTTAACTCATTTACTCTATTGGTACACGTAATGCCTGTTAGAGAGTGGAAGTGATCACGCAGAATCGACCAAAAGGGTGATTTGGTATGTTGTATGTCTATAAATTGCATCGAGAACATTGCAATTAGATGCATGCCAATAGTAACGTTCTCGGCGCTCAGAGCGAGCGAAGCAACATATCTTTCTCCGTAGGAGCAAATTGCGTTATATTGAGGCTCTTGTACCCTACAGAAAAAGAGCAAGTTAAGAATGAAATCGATGGGAATCCGCGCACAGCAAAAAGAGAAGACACGTCGATCATTGATCGATGCGGCATTTAGTCAGTTAAGTGCGGATCGCAGCTTTTCCAGCCTTAGCTTGCGAGAAGTCGCCCGAGAGGCAGGGATTGCACCGACTTCTTTTTACCGTCACTTCAAAGATATGGATGAGCTAGGCTTAACCATGGTCGATGAAGGCGGTTTGCTACTACGTCAACTGATGCGTCAGGCGCGTCAACGTATTGTGAAAGAAGGTAGCGTAATTCGTACCTCGGTCGAAACCTTTATGGAATTCATTGAAAGTAGTCCGAACGTTTTTCGTTTGTTGTTGCGTGAGCGCTCCGGCACTTCTGCTGAATTTCGTACCGCTGTTGCTCGAGAAATCCAGCATTTTGCGGCAGAATTAACCGAGTATTTAATGAGCACCGGCGTGACCAGAGAAGAGGCGTATACTCAAGCAGAAGCGTCTGTGACTTTGGTTTTCAGTTCGGGGGCTGAAGCTTTAGATTTAGATCGACGTGAGCGCGATGAACTCGCCGAGCGATTGATCATGCAATTGCGAATGATAGCCAAAGGGGCCTATTGGTATCGCAAAGAACGTGAACGTAACCGATTAAAAGGCGGGATAGAATAATGTCGAATGGAAATAAATCTGAAAAGAAAACGCTGATTTTGGCACTGGTTGCAGGTATGTGTGGTGATGCTTTGTTGTCATGGTTGACCATGAGTGAAGTGTCTTTTTCAATCTTCCCATTGATTGCACTCGTACTGGCTGTACAAGCTCTTTACCAAGAGTACCTAAATAATCCGGTATCAGAAGATATCCCATTAGTTGGCTTGGCGTGCTTCTTCGTAGGTGCGTTTGGTCACTCTGCGTTTATTAAAGCGCAATACCCAGAAGCAGGCTCAAACTTCTTTGCGATCATGGTTTCAATGATCTTACTCGCATGGATTGGTAAGAAGCTAGGTTTTGTCAGTAAGAAGACTTCTGCGGAATAAGCAAACGAATCAAATAAAAAAAGCGAGCCATTGAGCTCGCTTTTTTTGTATTTGACGCCGTGGGTTACATTTTGCGTTCCAATAGCACGCCCGCTTCCATATGGTGGGTATAAGGGAATTGGTCAAACAGAGCAAAACGCGTCACGTTGTGTGTTTCGCATAGAATGTCCAAGTTCTCTTTTAGAGTTTCAGGGTTACAAGAGATGTACATGATGCGCTCGTAACCTTGCACCATTTTACAAGTATCGACATCCATCCCAGCACGTGGTGGATCGACAAAAATCGTGTTGCAGTTGTAGCTCTTCAGATCCACACCTGCATCTTGTAGACGACGGAATTCACGCTTACCTTCGATCGCTTGAGTAAATTCCTCTGCTGATAGACGTAAGATTTGTACGTTATCAATCTTATTGGCAGCGATGTTGTACTGTGCAGATACCACAGATGGCTTCGCTAGCTCAGTTGCCAGTACGCGGTCGAAATTCTGTGCCAACGCCAGCGAGAAGTTACCGTTACCACAGTAAAGTTCTAGTAGGTCACCAGTGCTTTCTTGGGTACAGTCGACAGCCCATTCCAGCATCTTCTCTGCGACTTTGCCGTTCGGCTGAGTGAAGCTGTTCTCTACTTGTTGGTAGATGTAGCTTTGACCATTTACATCGAGCTTCTCGATCACGTAGTCGCGGTCTAGGACAATCTTCATCTTACGAGCACGACCAATGATGTTTAGATTGAAGCCTTCATCATTTAAACGCTGTTTAAGGGCTTTCGCGTTTTCAATCCACTCTTCATCAAGTTGGCGATGGTAAAGGAGTGAAACCAGAATCTCACCACTTAGTGTCGATAGGAAATCCACCTGGAACAGTTTACGACGTAGTGAGTCGTTGTCTTTCATCGCTTCAACCAATAGCGGCATCAGGTCGTTGATCAGACGGCTTGCAGCAGGAAATTGGTCAACACGGTATTTCTCACGAGTTTCTTGGCTGAACATGATGTAGTAAAGATCTTCGCCTTCATGCCAAACACGGAACTCAGCACGCATGCGGTAGTGCTGCTCTGGTGATTCAAACACTTCCAGTTCTGGCATGTTGTATGGCGCGAACATATCCGTGAGACGTTCGACTTTTTCTGCCAGTTGTTCTTGGTAGCGTTGTGGGTTTACATCAAGAGTAGCCATGATCTTACCTTTTATGGTGCATTCAATTTAAGAGCGCAGATTTTATTCAATCTCAATAGGATGTCCAGTTTTGTACTGGAATTGATTTAAAGATAGTGCGTACAGGCAGAGTAGAAAGCAAAATCAATCAAAACGTTACAACTTCTAAGGGCAATATTGGCTGGACAAATAATCAATAGCTGAATAATATTTGCCTCAAGTTGGTGCTATCTAGCAATCTAGATGGCTGAAATGGGAATCTGGTGTAAATCCAGAACTGACGCGCAGCGGTAAAAGAGAACGAACGCTCATCAGACACTGCATTAGTTTATGTGGGAAGTCGAGCAAGTAGGCGGTACACCCGTGCTCTTGAGTCCGAATACCTGCCAACAACTGAGCCACAGCACTGGACTGTCATGACGACAGGGCTCGGAAGGAATTACGCGATTTAGGACAATACAATGAGAAAATCCGCACTGGCGATCACTTTGGCATCGCTGCTTTCACCTGTCTCTTATCTACAGGCCCAGGAAACCTCCACTGACGAAACCATCGTTGTTACGGCAAACCGTTTTGAGCAAGCCGAAAGCCGTACGTTGGCAGATGTCGAAGTAGTTACTCGACAAGACATCGATCGCATTCAAGCGAAAACCCTACCAGATGTATTGCGTCGCCTTACCGGAATTCAAGTTTCACAAAATGGTGGTCGTGGTCAGTTAGCGTCTTTATTTGTTCGTGGAACCAGTTCCGACCAAGTTTTAGTACTGGTTGATGGCGTACGTTTTGCACGAGCAGCGAAGGGCGCTGTGGACTTTAACCAAATCCCACTTACTTACGTTCAACGTATTGAGTACGTGCGTGGTGCGCGTGCGTCACTTTACGGCTCAGAAGCGATTGGTGGCGTGATCAATATCATCACCATTGCGCGTGCTGACGAAGAAGGAACGAAGTTAAGTGCGGGTTTAGGTAGTTTAGATTATCAAGAATTGAGTGTGGCATCTGGTATTAAAGTCACAGAGAGCGGCCAGCTAAATATCGCGCTTGGTAGTGAAAGTGATGATGGTTATAACGTTCGTCCTGTACCGGGAGTTAATGACGGTGATCGCCATGGCTTTGATACAAAGAATGGTCTGCTAGGTTACGTGCATAACTTCAATGACCAGTGGTCTGCATTTGGTAACCTACGTGCTTACGAAAATGTTTATCAATATGACAGCAGCTACGGTAGTCGCGGTTACTACGAAGCAGAAAAAGACGATCTTTCTGTCACTCTGGGCGGTAAGTATCAGTCTGATAATGTGATGTCAGAACTACAAGTAACAGCACAGAAACAGAAGTCTTGGAACTATGAACAAGCAAAAGGCAAACACTCAGGTACTGAAGATGAACTTGAGCAGCAAAATGTCCAGTGGACCAACAGTTACTTGCTAAACAACAATACGACGTTGGCTGGTGGTATTGATTGGCGCAACGAGTCTTATAAAGACAAGAGTGCGAATAAAACGTTTGATCGTACCAATGGCGCTCTGTTTGGTATGGCAACCACTAGTATTGATAAAGCAATGCTCGAGGGCAGTGCTCGCCTTGATGATAATGAAGAATACGGTAGTGAGTTCACTTACAGTTTAGCGGCTGGTTACCAGTTTGTACCAGAGTTTGGGGTTAAAGCCTCTTTTGGTACTGCGTTTAAGGCTCCAAACCTATATCAGCAGTATGACCCGACATACGGTGAGAAAGATCTGAAGCCGGAAGAGTCAGATGCTTGGGAGCTGGCATTCAGCGGTGATGTCCAAGGCGTTTTTTGGTCCGTCACGGGTTATGACTATAAAATCACGAATCTTATCGATTACCATCCAACCACGTACAAATATTTGAATGTCGATGGTGAAACACATATCCAAGGTGTGGAGCTTGTTGCTGAGTTTGATACAGGGATTGTGCAGCACCAGTTGAGTGCAGATTACAAAGATGCTGAAGACGATAAAGGGCATCAGTTGCAGCGTCGCGCTAAAGAAATGTATAAGTGGAATGCTTTAGTGAGCTTCGATAAAGTGGACTGGTCGGTTAGCTATCAGTACGTCGGTAAGCGTCCAGATGTGGATTACAGCACTTGGCCTTCACAAGATATCACGCTTTCTTCTTACTCGTTGGTTGATACGGCAGTGACTTACTATCCGAATGAGTCGACCTCTATTAGCGCTCGTATCGATAATCTACTTGATGAAGAGTATGAGATGGCAAAAGGTTACCCCGCTGCAGAGCGAGCGTACTATATCAACGTTGGCTACGAATTCTAATCGTGAATGAGCACAAACCGCCTTCGGGCGGTTTTTAATATTTTGTGGTGGAAAATCGAATGAAGAAACCCAAGCGAGTGGTGATCAGTTGGTCCAGTGGTAAAGATTCGACATTAACGCTTGAGCGCCTTAACGAGAATCCAAATTATCAAGTTGTCGGTTTGTACACGACTTACGTAGGGAAAGAAGTCCCTTTCCAAGCAACTCCGCTTGAAGTCGTACAAATGCAAGCAGACTTACTTGCGCTTCCGCTCATTACTATCGAGCTACCTGAAATCTTTCCAAGTAACGACATTTATCAATCGACCATCGTTAATGCATTACAAAGTAGTGGTCTGAACATAGAAGCTGTCGCATTTGGTGATATGTTTTGTAATGGCATTGCCGATTACCGACGCAGCTATATTGAACCTGTTGGCTGGGAATGCGTCTTTCCTCTATTAGGGGAGAGCAGCGAAAAACTAGCGATGGAAATCATAGAGCGTGGTATTCAAACTATGTTAATCACCATCGACGGAAGAGTTCTCCCTCCAGAATGGTGTGGTCGCTGGTATGACAAAGCCCTAATAGAGTCATTACCAAGTCAAATTGATCCCTGTGGGGAAAATGGTGAATTTCACACATTGGTCACGTCTTCGCCATCTTTTCAAGGACATATCGAGTTGACGAAGCGAGATGTAGAATCTGGAGATAGATTCAGCCATCAAAGATACCATGCTAAAGCATTGCCAAAACAAATCTACGCAGTATGATCGCAACGTTTCTGTTCTTTAGGTAAGACTCGTGCGAGTAGCAAGTAAGAAAAAAGTCCTAGTTTTTGACTCTGGTGTTGGTGGTCTTTCTGTATTCCAAGAGATACATCGCCTATTGCCCCAGCTAGACTACTTATACTTATTCGATAATCAGGCTTACCCTTATGGTGAACTCGATCAGGCTGTACTCGTTTCACGAGTTAACCAACTGGTCTCTTCTTTAGTCGAAGAACACCAAGTCGACATTGTCGTCATTGCTTGCAACACGGCGAGCACCATAGTGCTTCCTTCCTTACGCGAAAATTTATCGATTCCCGTTGTTGGTGTTGTCCCTGCGATTAAACCCGCATCGCTTTTAGCATCAAAAGGGGTAGGGCTGATCGCCACTCCGGCGACAGTAACACGCCAATATACTCACGAGTTAATACGAGACTTTGCGCAAGGCAAACCAGTTGAGCTGTTGGGATCAACTCGCTTGGTGGATATGGCCGAAGAGAAGTTGCGAGGCAACAGCGTTTCTCTCGACGAACTGACAAATATCCTGCTTCCCCTTCGCGATAAAGTCGATGTTGCGGTGCTCGGTTGTACTCACTTCCCTTTAATCAAAGAGGAGATTCATCAAGCTTTGGGTGGGGACGTTACTTTAATTGATTCAGGCGCAGCGATTGCACGTCGAGTAAAAGCATTGCTATTAAGTGATGAAATTGAGGATACAGAAGAGGGAAGTAAGTCGATTTTTGCCAGTGCAACTCCTTGGCAGGAAGATGCACTGAACATTTGTTTAAAGAAGCTAGGTTTTAATCCTGTTCAGGTTTACCACCATCCGGATGTTTAGGATCGTTCGCAATTCTCACTTTTAGCGTTCTCTCCATATATTCCTTTTCATTAAGTTTAGCGATAGCTGGCTTGGCATCTGCCGCAGCCATCACTACAAAACCAAACCCTCTTCTTTTTCCAGTACGCTTATCTTTCATTAAGCGTACCGCATAGACCTGTCCATATTCAGCAAACAAATCGCGAACATGACTCTCATTGGCCTTATAAGGAAGGTTGCCGACATACAGCGTTTTAGTTGAAGGATCAGGATCCGAAGATTGAAGAACAGGTGTTTTGCTAGAAAATGAAAAAAGAAAAGCAGTAGCGATAACACCAATGAGGAAGCTCAAGGCTGGTGGGATGATGAATTGAGAGAAGATGATTCCCCCAACGATGGCCAGCCCAACACATAAAATCAGATTTTTTTTAGACGTCATTTTAATTACTACACATAGTGATAAAGAGATCGATTGCCCATTAACAGAATAGACACATGAATCTTACGTATATGGTTGGTGTTTTTCCAACCAATTGCTGTGATATGTCTCAAATGTGACGAAGAAATATGCAAATATCGCACTTTTGGCTAATTTGTGACCGGTTGGTTTTTTATTTGCAAAAAACACTTGTACTAATTTCTCAACTCCCTATACTGCGCATCCACCGACACGGAGTGAGACGAAAGTCACACAGCGAGTCGGGAAGAGAGAAAAAAGAATTTG
>NZ_JAWOQP010000037.1:0-28594 GCF_033337375.1 Vibrio sp. YT-17 | reverse complement strand
AGCCACTCATCGCTTATCTTGAGTGCGTCACCTTGAATCGTGACACTAGGAACTTCAAACTGGTTTTCGTATCCATCGCCGCCATCAAGAATATCCACCGTTAATATAGCATCGGGATTCAACCGCTCAGGAGCCTGAGTCTCAGAAGTTGGGTTCTCTCTTTCTTGCACTGCTGGCCTAGTAACATAGCCATTAGAAACGAGTTGCTCAGGTAAAACAGCGCGAATATAGGCAACAAAACTTAACCCACCAGAAGACTCACTAAAATCTCGAACGCTCTGATTAAAAGTGGATTCAATACCGTTTTGAGATGCAATTAAAAGATCATTCGAACTCGATTCATCCTCACTTGTTGTATCTTCATTAAATGCAATATCGAGAATGTCAGTATTAAGAACAACCACCTCTACTTCTGGAACTAATTGTTCGTTGGGCAACATTTGGATCCAAGAACCGTCACTTAAAACCGCCCAAAGAACATTACCGATTTGAATGTAGAGTATTGGCTGCATAATTCGCCCCATATGAAACAACGAACTTTAAGTATGGTCGACGAATATGACTGTTCAAATGAAACTAGAAAAAACATGGCCCTAAATGGCTCTAATGAGATATTGAACCAAAAACATACCTCATGTATGCGAGAAAGAGCCATTGGGGTAAACTACTTCTGGCGTAATCCATCCACTGGAAATTGATTGAAATTCCCCTTGCTACAATCGGGCTCATATCCAAATGGAGCAGGGAAAGGAATCGTATCGCAGCTTGTTGAAACGGAAGATTCAAACTTTACTCTCTTTCCTATCATGATAGGAAATAACCATGTGGCATTATTTCTTAAATCAAACTCCTCTTTAGGGTCATCAATCAAATTGTATATTTCAGGGATCTGTAATGGGCGCCCTTTCTCCGGCATGATATCTTGATCAATAAAGTGCATCTTGTAATTTTCCCACTTATAAGCGTAGGTTTCAGATCCATTGTTAACGATGAAACCATCTCGATTAGACTTTTCACTATCTCCCTTTAAAAAGGCCCACTGATCAATACTATCTATTGTTCTATCGCTTGGTAATTTGTATCCACCGACATGAGAAAGTGAGGCAAATAGATCCACAACATGGATAATTTCATCACTCACTCTGCCCGGTTTGATGTGGTTAGGCCAAGAGGCAATAAATGGTGTTCGGAGAGAGCCTTCAAGAGCCGTAAAGTACGCACCACGCCATGGTCCGCTAGAGCCTTGGTATGGCATATGCCACTCTGGACCGTTGTCAGAAAACCAAATCACTAGTGTATTGTCTTTAATTCCTGCTTTTTCTATTGCACCAATAACTTGCCCAGCTCGAAAATCTATCTCAGCTAACACATCTGAGTAATTTCCTTTGCCTGTTTTACCAATAAAATCAGGATGAGGCAGCGTCGGTAAATGTGGTTGAGTAAAAGTAATTACAGAGAAAAATGGCTTATTCTCTTTCACATTTCGATTTATAAAATCTGTGGCATGTTCAACTAGCTCACTGTCAATCGTTCTACGTGAGTCCAAATTATATTCTTTGACCCCTTTAGGATCCTGCCCTGCTCTAGCTGAAAGGATTTGAGGTTTAGGTAATATAGCTTTATAACCGGGTTGAGAGCTATATTCTGACTCATCCGTCGTATTTGCAATGCCATACCATTCATCAAAGCCTTGATCCGTTGGAAAGCGCCCTTTTTGGTCTCCCAAATGCCATTTCCCGTAAAGGCTCGTGTTATATCCTTGTTCCTTAAACTTCTCTGCAATGGTTATCTCCCAGTTCACCATACCGTAAGGCACTCCCCAAACAACCTTATCTGTCCCAGATCTAAGCGCTCGCCTCCCCGTCATGAATGAGGAGCGAGTTGGCGTGCATTGCGGTTCCACATTAAAATTAGTAAGGCGTACACCTTCTCTAGCAAGTTGATCTAAGTTTTTAGTTTCAACACCTCTGGTACTCCCATAGGAACTTAGTTCCCCCCACCCAAGGTTATCAACCAACATTACCACGACATTTGGTGTCTCTTCCGCAACCACTTCTAACGGGATACATAGAAACAGGATAGTTGCTAGTTTATTTTTCATAGTGTCGCCTTTCATTGAAATTCAATCCTGTAAGTGCGTCTTATCACACTTAAAACACACTAAAGTCTAGTCCATGTTAGTTAACATTTTTGAAAAACAGGGATTACTTGGAAGCAACAAAAAACCTCTACTATATTCAACTGACTACATTGTCTCATTTGGTGTCATCTCACTCGACTTCGCCATGATGAACACAATTAGTAACGTTATATAACGATAATGGATTCATTTATCGCGGAGGATTTTCATGCGAAACTCGATTAAAAAGGTAATGGCATTGGTCGGTACATTAGCTGCGTCCACAGCCTTTGCTGCCGATAAGCCCAACATCCTTGTGTTCTGGGGTGACGATGTAGGTGTATACAACATTAGTGCATATCACAATGGTATGATGGGAGGGGAGACTCCTAACATTGATAAAATCGCCAATGAAGGTGCCATTTTCACAGACGCTTACGCACAACAGAGTTGTACTGCCGGACGAGCCTCATTTATTCTGGGTCAACATCCGTTTCGTACCGGTCTATTGACTATTGGTATGCCCGGCGCAAAAGAGGGTATTCAATCGAAAGATCCTACTATCGCAGAGTTACTTAAAAATCACGGCTATGTGTCTGGTCAGTTTGGTAAAAACCACCTTGGTGATCAAGATGAGCACCTACCAACTAACCATGGGTTTGATGAGTTCTTTGGTAACCTATACCATTTAAACGCGGAAGAAGAGCCTGAGTCTGAGTTTTATCCAAAAGATCCAGAGTTTCGTAAAAAATTCGGACCTCGAGGCGTGTTGAAGGCGACTGCGGATGGCAAAATCGAGGACACAGGTCCCCTTACTCGTAAGCGTATGGAAAACGTAGACCGAGAGTTCATGGATGCTAGCTTGGCCTTTATGGAAAAAGCAGTAAAAGAAGACAAACCATTCTTTATTTGGCATAACTCAACCCGTATGCACGTCTGGACACATTTGAGTGAAGAATATCAAGGGAAGTCTGGTTACGGCTTATACGCCGATGGCATGATGGACCTAGATGATCAAGTAGGTGTCATGCTTGATAAACTTGAAGAGCTAGGCGTAGCAGATAACACCATTGTTGTTTTTAGTACTGATAATGGCGCTGAGAAATTTACCTGGCCAGATGGTGGTACTACACCGTTCAAGGGCGAAAAAGGTACGACTTGGGAAGGCGGATTCCGCGTTCCGATGATGGTACGCTGGCCTGGAAACATTAAACCAGGAACGGTTATCAACGATATCTTTTCACAAGAAGACTGGATGCCAACTCTACTCGCAGCTGTGGGCGAACCTGATGTGAAAGAAAAACTATTGAAGGGTCATAAAGCAGCGGGCAAAACCTTTAAAGCACATTTAGATGGCTACAACCAACTTGATCTGCTGACTGGTAAAGCTGATGAAGGCGCACGCAAAGAAATCTTTTACTTCGATGCTGGTGGTAATTTAAACGCCGTTCGTTATAAAGACTGGAAGATCCACTTCAGTATTATGGAGGGTGCCATTAATGAGGCATACCGCAAAACACCTAGTTGGCCTTTGATTGTAAACCTTCGTATGGATCCATTTGAGGTCGGTCCAGATGCAGCACTTTACGTCAGACATTTTTACGCTGATCAAATGTGGATGTTCGTTCCTGCTCAAGCTATCGTGCGTAAGTTCCTAGAGACATTTAAGGAGTTCCCTGCAACGAAAGGTAGCTCGTTAAGTATTGAAAAAGTGGTAGAAACAATGACACAGCAACCTAGAAACTAGACCCTAGGTATCGAAGCTATTGTGGAATTAACTAAGGCCTCAATTGTGAGGCCTTTTATTTCGTTGCAATTGTTTGGTTGCAGCAAGTTATGGTCAAACAAAGATTATCATTTAGTGCTCTCTTTAAACACTTGATTCCAATCTTGTTTCATATCGACAAATAGCCAACCTTGCTCTTCACCTACTTTAAACGATTTATCTAACTTACCAACATGCGAATCTTTATCATACGCCCATTCACGCTTGTCATCCGTGTGATGGATAATCGCAGAAAATCTTGGACCTGAACCTGCTTTCGTCCACTCTAACATCTGTAAATCACCATCAGAATTACCAAACGCCATTACCGGACGTTTGCCAATGAAGTTTTGAATCGTCACAGGCTTTACTGCTTTGTCATTGACAAAGTCTATTTCCGGCATGCGTTGGATGGTAGGTTTTCCATCAACACTTTGATATTCCGCCTTTAACGTCGTTCCCACGATGTTTTGCGTTGGAATGCCGTATACTTCCGGCGCCCAAACGCGCATAAATTCAATTCCGCCTCCAGAAACGATGTAGGTCTGATAGTCGTTCGCTCTTAAATAGTCGAGCAGTTCGAGCATAGGTTGATAGACCATTTCAGTGTATGGTCTACCCGTTGTTGGATGGACAGCCGTTTTCAACCATTCCTTAACTTCTTGATGAAACTGTTCAGTAGACATTCCAGAATGGGTTGCCATAACAAGCTTCATTACACCTTCGAGTCCTTGTTTACCAATCCCCTCCATGTCACCTTTTAATGCGGAAGCAAAGGGTTCGGTTGTCTTCCAATCAGGATGCTCAGAGGCCATTTCTTTTACTCTATCGATCGCAAAAAACAACTGTAGATAAACAGGCTTTTCTGCCCAAAGTGTTCCATCATTATCAAACGTCGCGATTCGTTGGCTTTCAGGAACATAGGAATCCGAACCTTGGGTCGTTGTTTTCGTAACAAACGCCATAATAGCTTGCTTAGCGTCAGTGTTGTTCCATGACGGAAGTGGATCTTGCATATCAGCAGCAACAGCGTAACTAGACAGAGCAAAACCTGTTGCTAAGACAATCGTCTTTAACTTTATAGCCATCTTAATTCCTTATATTGAGGTGCTAGGTGCGAATCCAATCAAAAGTATAGTTCAATTGAAACAGGCGCATATTGAACTGAAATATGCAACGGCCACCAAAAAGTGACAATGTCACCAATCTAGTCCGCTATTTTATTAAAATAGAAACATGGAATTTAACGATTAGAGTTTAAATTCATTGGCTTCAACTGATGTAGGGGCACTTTTACGTCCCTTTTTCTGATTGAGCTCTTCAATAACATAGTCGGGAGCGACCTTCGTTAGCTCTGTTAAACAGTCATCCGTTTTAGGGTTGCCGTATCTAACATAGATGTCACACACGGCATACAATTGTTCTGGAGCACCGGATATCAAATACGCTTGCTCAAAAGCGTTGACAGACTTCTTCAAGTCTAACTCTTCTTGCAGAACACCATTTAAGTACCAAAAGTAACTGTTCGTCTTTGCCATCGTCGCAGCTTTGTCTATTTCAAACGCCGCTTCTTTCTTTTTGTCTAATCTAACCAAAGCGAGAGATTTAGAATAATGCAGCGAGGCATCTTCTGAATTTAGCTTGATACCCTCGTCAAGCACGTTGATAGCTTTTTGGTCTAGCTGTTGCGCTCGGAAGTTGTCTGCATAGCTTAACCAAACTTGAGGGTTGTTTGGCTCAAGCTTAGTTAACTCTGGGTATATCAGCGCCGCTTTATCCCAATCACGATGCCAACGGTAAACGTCTGCAAGTAATAACTTGGAAACATTATCGTTCTTACTGGACAAGTGTGCTGTCAGCTCTGAAACAGGCCCCTCAAGTGACTGCTGTTGCTCCGAACTCAAATTGGCGTAATCTCGAACGAGGTTAATCGCTGCTGTAATTCGCACCATGGCGGCGTCATCACTCAATAATGGTGAAATCAAACGCCAACGGTGCTCAATCATATATGGCTGTGCTCCCACGATCGCAGCTTCGCGAATACCTGCATCTTCATCCTGCAACCCACGGGCAACTGCAACCAATGCATTTTGGCTTGGATAGTTGGCTAACTCACGTAAAGCATCAATACGTTTTTCTGAAGACAACTTTTTATTTTGCGCATCATAAGACAGCTTTTCGACTCGTTGCGCCGGTGTCATTTGAGCTTCTTGTGGAGTGACAACCGTTGTCGGCGATACCTGGTCTGGGTCTAGCAATGTTGTTTCTTGTGCCACTGCTGTTTGACTCGCAGCAATGCCGATCGAGATCACGAGTAATGATTTAGAGAGCAGCTTAATTTTTTGCATTCAATAACCTATATTCTTTCATTTCCGGGCCTGTAGCAGGCGTAGTGACTATCTTAAAACTTCGTTTCAAACACAGTCTGTGTTTGAGTAGCTTGCTGGCGTAGAATCTGGTCACTGTATTTACCGTGAACCACTGGGTTACCTGTCGCTCGTAAGATGTACGCCATCGACTGATCAACATGGGTAAAAAACTTCTTCCAACCCGCGCAGAGATAATTAAGACCAGGCTCACCTTGCCTAGTACGGATAAAACGGTTTTTGGGACATTCTCCAAAACATGCAAATTGATAATCACATTGAAGGCACTGTTGGGGCAGCGTACGACTTTTAGCAAACCCAAATTTCTGCTGCTCAGAGCTATAAGCGAGCGTATCGAGCTTTTCGTGATGAATGTTTCCAACCTTATATTCTGGGTACACGTAATGATCACACGCAAACACATCACCATTAGGCTCCATTGCTAAGCCCTTCCCGCAGATTTCACCTAACGTACACAGTGGGTTTTTTCTGCCCATCCAGGTTTCGATACTGGCTTCAAAGTACTGCACAAACACGTTGCCGATATCGTGTAAAACCCATTCATTGAAAATCGCGATCAGAAAATTTCCCCATGCTTCATCCGCAACGCAAAAAGGCTCAACAACGGCATCTTTATGACCTGGGATCAACCGTTTATCTCCTTGCTTTAGTTGCTCGTTTGGCTCCCAAGTTTGAGGGGCGGTTGTTCTGAATGTTTTCTGCTCAACTATTGGAATAAACTGCATTTGAGGGGAGCGTACTTCATCTCGCAAGAATCGGTACACTTCAAGTGGGTTACGGCCGGTCAAGTTGTTAACACAAGTGAGCGTAGCAAACTTTACTTCGTGCTTATGTAATAATTCAACCGCATTCATAACTTGCCGGAATGTGCCTCTACCAGCTCGGTTTGTTCGGTAAGCGTTGTGCATCATTTCTGGGCCATCAATGCTTAAACCGACGAGAAAGTTGTTCGCCTTTAAAAACTCACACCATTCATCGTTAAGCAGTGTGCCATTAGTCTGGAGGTCATTGGAGATCGTAATGCCATCGGGACGGTATTTATTCTGTAGCTCAACAATTGTCTTGAAATAATCCAAACCTAGCATTGTCGGCTCACCACCCTGCCAAGAGAAAATAATTTCAGGTGTATTTTGTCCCGCTATATATTGACGGATATAGGTCTCGAGCGTTTCCTCATCCATGACTGGTGAGCAGCCTGGCTTGTACTCAAGTAAATCTTGTTTGCTTAGGTAGTAACAATAGGTGCAATCGATATTGCACACTGCACCGATAGGTTTCGCCATGACATGTAATCGCTTGGATGCTTTTCCATTGAACTGCGGACCTTGAGTTATGTGCATTCATCACCTTCTTAGTTGCTAGCCTGTGCCCAACGGCGCTAAGACTAATCATTAAGTTAATCGCCTAGTGTGATGATAATGTTCAATTATTCGTGGCGCTTGTTATAGTGTGTATAACTGTTTTTCATAGACTTGCCTGATAAAATTCTTTGATCATAAATGTTGATGGAGCTCCCCTATGAAGCATTCCAAAAGTAATACTCTTTACCTTGGTGCCGCTATTTCGATTTCGCTAATTATGACTGGATGTGCAACAACACAACCTAGCCCTCTTGCCCAAAAAATCGATCAAGATATGGTTCTTATTGAAGGTGGACAATTTACGATGGGCTCGGATAATCCGTCAGCAAATAAATCCGAGCGCCCGGCTCGCACCGTTCGCGTGGAAGATTTCTATTTGGCAAAATTTGAGGTAACCCAAGAGTTATTCGAATCGGTTACAGGCTCTTCTCTGAGTTATTTTAGAAACCCAAATACGCCCGTAAATAACATTAGCTGGCAACAAGCCAATTATTTTATAAAGAAATTGAATGAAAAAACGGGAGAGCACTATCGTTTACCCACAGAAGCAGAATGGGAGTTTGCAGCGAAAGGGGGGAATCTAAGTCAAGGATTCACTTACGCGGGAGCTGATGATATTAACGACGTTGCCTGGTATGCCAGTAACTCAAACAATAAGGCACACAAGGTAGGTCAGAAAAAACCGAATGAGCTTGGCTTATACGATATGACGGGTAATGTTGGTGAGTTTGTTATTGATGCGTTTGATGAAGGTTATTACAAATCAGCACCAAGTGATAATCCGGTAAACGCAAAAGATGAAAAAGAAAGCCTTGCACACAAGTCTGTACGAGGTGGTAGCTTTGCCTATGATGCTGACGAATCCGAAAACTATCGTCGCGATTTTGCTAGCCAGTCAGTCATCATGTCCGACATGGGGCTGAGATTAGCGAAAGACGCTGATTAAACTAAGTAAGAAAAAAGTGGAGCGATAAAAGCTCCACTTTTGGTAATTAGCTCCTATTGACCCCGACAATAGAGGCTTTAAGCTGATCAATAGCTTGTTTAGGTGCATAGTGACTAAGCTCTTGTATGCACCTATCGAAAGCAAAAGCGACAGCACCTTTTTTATGATTTCTCGCTAGAACCTCGCATTGAGCATACAAGTGCTGTGGATTGCCACCGACTTCAAATGCTGTTTGCAACGCTTTACTGGCTTCTAGAACATCGCTTTTTTCTAGAGCTAGACCGTACACGTACCAATAATGAGCATTAGTTTCACCAATTTCTGCGGCGCGTCTAAGTAGCTTTTTCGCATCATCAGCTTTGCCTTGACGCAACAAAGAAAGACCTGCGCTGTATGGTAACGTGCTGGATTTAGGTTGAGCTTTCATCCCTTGTTGTAGCACCGTGAGCGCAGCTTCTTCTTTACCTAGGTGACGATACAAATCTGCTAGGTTAACGTAGCTATTTTCGAAATAGGGTTCGATGCTGATCGCTTGTTTATACAGCTCGGCCGCTTTGTCGATTTCACCTAAGCTGCGGTACACATTCGCCAAATTGGTTCTTCCGAAACCACGATCGGCATTAAACTCTTGAATTTCCATGTACTCTTCTAAAGGCGATTTAATGATATCTTTTTGTAAAGGGGTCATTTGTGCGTAGTTCGCTACCAGCACCGAGGCAGCTTCCGTTCTCACTGAAAGCACCGGGTCATCAAGCAATGGCTCTAGAATCCGCCACCGATCATGAAATTCATAACCAGACGAGCCTGAAATTGCCCCTAATCGAACCATTTCATTCTCATTCTTAACGGCCCTAGCCAAAGATACTGTTGTATTTTGGTCTGTATTGCCTCCCATCCTCTCCAGGGCTGAGGCGCGAATAATGTCTTTTAAAGACGAATCCTGAGCAGAGTATGCTAACGCATTTGCTGCTCCTTGATGACCAATTGAATCCGCATAAAATGCGACAGCAAAATGTTGCTGATTACGATACTTCGAATTCGGGTACCATTCTGCTATCTGTTCATCGGCCCATTGATTGCTTTTATCTTCATGGCATGACATGCAAACATTGGGCGTTCCAATATGTTTGCTCAAATCTGGTCGTGGAATATGCCAACTGTGGTCTCTACGAGGATCGACTTGCATGTAAGTCGTTTCTGGCATGTGACAAGTCGTACATTGCGATGCTTCAGATCCAGCCTTATGAAAGGTATGCTTTTCAGGTGTATATTCAGATGCAATATGGCATTGCGAACATACTGCCTCTTCTGGGATCGTTAATTCTGCCGTGTGTGGATCATGGCAATTAGTGCACGTGACCCCCTTCTCCGCCATTTCAGATTGAAGAAACGAACCATAAACATAATCTTCGTCGTAAATCTGTCCATCATGATAGTAGAGTTCAGGTGTTATAAGACTTAAGCGATATTTATCAAAAAAGGAACCTTTAACATGATCACCTGTTTCATTTAACTGGGTTCGGCGACTATGGCATTGAGCGCATGTTTGCACTTGATTGGTTGCTTCAATTGATTTCGGCTGTAACGTACTATGGCCTTCCTCAAACACCCAATCCGACACTGCTTTAGACAAATTTCGATCAAAGCCATAATGGCTGTCATGCTCAAAAGAAGTGCCAGCATTTTTGTATTTCTTGGCCAGTTCTATGTGCTGACTAGCAGGACCATGGCATGCTTCGCATCCCACATTAATCTCTGACCATGAGCTGTTGTAAGTGTTTTTGTCAGCGTCGTAATTCTTCTTTAGGTGCGTTGAATGGCAATCAGCACACATGAAGTTCCAATTTTGCCCGGTATTGGTCCAATAGAATTCATCCGTTGTTGTCGTTTCTGGATAAAGATGAAACCAACGCTGTCCCCCTTCAACTTTAGCTCTTGTGTCCCAAGCAAAAGGAATAAGCTGCACGCGGCCATCTTCAAACTCGACCATGTACTGCTGTAATGGTTCCCAGCCAAATGTATAGCTGATCTTATAGTCATGCCATTGCCCGTCAGAGCCTTGAATGTTGACCCAATATTCGCCGCCTTTTTTAAAAAAACGATTAGGCATTCCTTTGTGTGTTACCACATGGTTATCAAAATTACCACGCACAGAGGTTGTACTTGCATGCTTCATGGCCATATCGTGATGTGACCCTTTCCAGGCCTCCACCTCGTTTTGGTGGCAATCTATACAAGCTTGTGTGCCAGCATATTCTGGATTTAAGCCTAAAGGAATATTTGGTTTCTCTGTTAATAACTCTTGAGAAAAAGCCATAAAACTGACAACAACGTTGACCAGCAATAAAATACGAAACCGGCCTGCCCACTGACTCATAGATATCCTTATATTTATAATGCACAACCTAAATCAATATAGACACTAAATCACTGGTTATACAAATAATTACAAGCAATACATAACGACTTTAGTATTGCTTTAGGACCGTAAAACAAGCGAGCATCCTATTGTTTTTCATTTCCATCCCCTCTTCTACTACGCAATAAAAATAAGGCTCTTCAGTGATCTAAATCTACTTTACGAATCTCTACAAACTAACAGGACAATCCTATTTCTTCTTAATTAACAAATGGTTACTACCTAGCAATAACTTATAGTTATATCGAGTATAAGAGGATTTTTCTATATACATCATTAACTTATGCAGCAACTAAGCATAAGGCTCACTTGTGCTTATCTTTACTCTCAACAATCTGGAGTTTTTATGGCAAATCAATTGAGCAAAATCGCTGTAGGCGCAGGACTGTTAGCGGCGTCTAGTGCTGCTATAGCAGCAGACAAACCGAATATACTGGCAATTTTTGGTGACGATATCGGCTACTGGAATATCAGCGCATACAACCAAGGTATGATGAGTTACAAAACGCCAAACATCGACCGTATCGCGAATGAAGGTGCGTTGTTCACAGATCACTACGGACAACAGTCTTGTACTGCTGGTCGCGCTGCCTTTATTACGGGTGAAGAGCCATTTCGTACGGGTTTGTTAACAATTGGTATGCCAGGCTCTGACCACGGCATACCTGATTGGGCACCAACCATTGCAGATCTGTTAAAAGAACAAGGTTACATGACGGGTCAATTTGGTAAAAACCACTTAGGTGACCAAGATAAGCACTTACCGACAAAACACGGCTTTGACGAATTCTTCGGTAACTTATATCACCTAAACGCAGAAGAAGAACCTGAAACTTATTACTACCCTAAAGACCCAGAGTTTCGTAAAAACTATGGCCCTCGTGGTGTCATTAAGTCTTATGCCGACGGTAAGATTGAAGACACTGGCCCGATGACACGAAAACGTATGGAGCACGCAGATGAAGAGTTCCTAGAGAGCTCTTTGGCATTTATGGAAAAAGCAGTTAAGGCGGATAAACCCTTCTTTATTTGGCATAACGCCACTCGTATGCACGTTTGGACTCGCTTGCAGGAAAAATACCAAGGTAAATCAGGTGTAAGCATTTATGCCGATGGTATGCTGGAACATGATGATCATGTAGGTGTTTTACTCGACAAGCTGGATGAGCTAGGTGTTGCAGACAACACTATCGTTATCTACTCAACGGACAACGGCGCAGAAACCATGACTTGGCCAGATGGTGGCGCAACACCATTCCATGGTGAAAAAGGTACAACTTGGGAAGGCGGTATGCGTGTTCCTCAACTGGTTCGTTGGCCAGGCGTCATTAAGCCAGGAACCAAGATCAATGAAATGATGGCACACCAAGACTGGTTGCCTACATTATTGGCAGCTGCTGGCGTACCTGATGTAAAAGAAAAACTGGCAGAAGGCTACAAAGCAAATGGCAAAGAATGGCGTGTGCATTTAGATGGTTATAACTTCATGCCATACTTTGAAGGTAAGGAAGAAAAAGGCCCTCGTGAGTCGCTGCTTTACTTTACGTCTAATGGTGAATTAAACGCTGTCCGCTGGAATGACTGGAAACTTCACTTTGCAACGCTTGAAGGGAACCTAAGTAACGCAGTTCGTTTTGCTCCGAACTGGCCTAAAATCATCCACCTACGCGCTGACCCATTCGAAAAAGGCCCAAGCGAATCACAAATGTACTTGCGTTGGATGGCTGACAACATGTGGCTATTTGTACCTGTACAAGACGTTGTGGGAGAGTTCTTTAAAACACTTCCAGAATACCCAATGCAGCGTGGCACAGCGATGAACCCTGCTTCACTAAACTACGACTCTCTAAAAATGCAAGAGAAGCTGCAACAACTAGACAAAGTTGAACAAGAAATCAGCAAGTTTAAGTAAACTAAGTTAACGTTAGTTAATCAGTAACATAAGCCAGCAGACCATTCTGCTGGCTTATGTGTATCGCCACATAGGAACTTACTTAAATCGCCTGTTTAGCCTATACAAAGTGGGCATTGTGAGTACAAACTGAAAAACAAAAAAAGGAGAGCTAACCTGCTCTCCTTTGTATTTTAACCGTGGATAAACTAAGCCACATTAACCGATTTAGCTACACTGCTACTTTGGAAAAACTCATCATGCAATGCGCAAATCGCGTGCTGGTATTCCTTATCACCGACAACAAATTGAACATTTACATTTCTCAATGATGAGTGCAGTGCAACTGGCGTAACGCCATTATTCATCAATGCAAGCACACCTTTCGCCAACGTCTTGTTGGTATCAATTTGAGAACCGATGGCTGAGATAAGCGCGACCATACGACCTTTAATCGAGGCATTCGGATAACGTTTCTCGGCTTTATACAATACTTTGTTTAAGCTATCAGTACTGCCACCTAGATAGTAAGTAATAGAGTTAGCGTTCATCTCTTTACCAACCAAACTTACACGAGCATCGGAGATGATTTCCATCAATTCGTAACTAACGTTATCGGCTTTTCCTACCATTGCTTGGTCAAACAAATGCAGTGCAAATACTTTTTCTTTACCTGCGATGATCTCGACTTTGTCTTCTTCTGGGCGGTAGCTTGAAGAGATCAAAGTACCTTCGTGTTCAGGTTCGAATGTATTTTTAATCTGTAGCTCAATACCACTTTCACGTAAACCCGCAGCGGCATTTGGGTGAATCGCTTCCATGCCAAGGTTAGCAAGTTGGTCTGCTACGTCATAGTTTGTACTACCAATTGGTAATACTTTTTCAGGGCCAACAACGCGTGGGTCTGCTGAGCTCAAGTGGTACTCTTTGTGAATTACTGCTAAATCCGCTTTTGTTATTGCTGCAATTCGGCTAAATGTCATCTCACTATAACCTCGGTCATAAGTGTGCATTAGGCCCTCTTTACAGTAAGCATAACCTGTCACGATTGGCAGTTCTTTTGATACATCGATATCAGCAAACGCGTCACTGATCGACTCATCAAGGCTTCTTGGCGCTTGATTATCCCAACCAGACAGGTCAACGAACTTAGCGTTAATACCCATATTTTTTAGTTTTAGTGCTGTGTTGTAAGCACTATGTGCCTCACCGATAGACGAGAGAAACTCTCGAATTTGAGGCAAGTACTGGCGCAACGAAAATTGACCGTACTGACAGGTTTCTAAAATATTCGCGATACAGTTTTTCGCTTCAGCAATGCGGGAGCGAATGAATTTATCCGCACGGATACGATTCATTGGGTCCGCAAAAATATTTTCATTGGTCAGCAACATACGGCTTTCAACGTACGCTAACGCTTCTTCCCATTTGTCGTCGCGTTTCGCGATAAGCTGATAAACGCCTGGTTTACTGGTTTTTTTACACTCGAGCAGCGCATCGGTCATACCACCGTATGCAGATACGACAAAAATACGATTGTATGGTGTTTTGGGACGAAGAATAATATTGTCGAGAACAGCATCAAATGCTGTCATTGATGTACCGCCGATTTTTTCTACGGTAAATGTCATGATAAGCCTTTTTTGATTGGTAACTTTAAAAAGAAAAAAGAAGAGATAGTAAAGTGTGGGGTGGCAAAGCACCCCACCATCATCTTTTAGTCAACGAGAGGATAAACACCGTTTTCATCGTGCACTTCAGCGCCAGTAATCGGTGGGTTAAACACACACGCCATTACCATTTCTTTATTCTTATAAGCTCTCAAGTAGTGCTCATCGTGTTTATCAAGGATATATAATGTACCTGGTTTGATTGGGTACGTTTCTCCACCTACAACTTCAATCTCACCTTCACCACTCATACAAAACACCGATTCAAGGTGGTTTTGATAGTGAATATGAGTTTCTGTATCTTCATAAATCGTTGTGATGTGGAAAGAGAAACCCATGTTGTCGTCTTTCAACAACATGCGGACACTTTCCCAGTTATCTGAAACAACACGTCGTTCGCTGTTGCGGCATTCATCTAGAGTTCTGACGATCATAATTAAAATCCTTATTAAGATGCTTGTTTGAAATGTTTCGCAGCGATAGTCTCTACTGCATTTTCAAAGATGCTTAGTCCTTGATCTAGCTCTGATTCGCTGATGGTTAGTGGACAGAAGAACTTCACAACTTCATCGTCTGGACCCGCTGTCTCTATCACCATTCCATTCTCGAAACAGTTTTTCGCGATTTCAGATGCCATGTCACCATTGATACATTCAATACCAACCATCATGCCGCGGCCTTTTTTCTGCACAAACATTTGTGGAAAGCGACGAACACAACGGTCAATCACTGCACTCACCTTGTCTGAACACTGCTTGATGTGTGTTTCAAAATCATCGTTTGCCCAGTAAATTTCTAGTGCTTTTGCAGCAGTAATAAAGGCGTGATTATTGCCACGGAACGTACCGTTATGCTCGCCTGGCTTCCACTGGTCAAGCTCAGGCTTAAGTAATACGACAGCCATCGGCAAACCGTAACCACCGATCGACTTCGATAGCGTCACGATATCCGGTTGGATACCAGACGGCTCGAAACTAAAGAAAGTACCGGTACGTCCACAACCTGCTTGAATGTCATCGACAATCACAAGAATGTCATTGGCTTTACAGATTTTGCTCAAACGTTGTAACCACTCGTTTGAAGCAGCATTTAAACCACCTTCACCCTGCACAGTTTCAAGAAGTACAGCGGCTGGTTTATCCATACCTGCAGAGTTATCATTTAGCATGGTTTCGAACAGCGCAAGACCATCTACGCCAGCGTAACCTTCAAATGGAATACGAGTGACGTTACTTAGACTAGAACCGTTACCTTGTCTGTGATGCTGGTTACCCGTTGCAGCCAGTGCGCCAGCAGTACAACCATGGAAACCGTTAGTAAACGCAACGACGCTGTCGCGGCCTTTTACTTTTTTAGCCAGCTTCAATGCCGCCTCAACAGCGTTAGTACCTGTTGGGCCCGTAAACTGAACCTTGTAATCCAAGTTTCTTGGTTTAAGGATGTAAGTATCCAACGCTTCCAGAAACGATGCTTTCGCTTCTGAGTGCATATCCAAACCGTGAGTAATACCGTCCATTTCAATGTACTCAAGCAACGCTTGTTTTAGTACTGGATTGTTATGGCCGTAATTTAGAGATCCCGCTCCAGCAAGGAAGTCTAAGTATCGTTCACCTTGTTCTGTTTCTAGCCAGCAGCCTTTCGCTTTACGAAAAACGACCGGGAAATTGTTTGAATATGAGCGTACGTTGGATTCCTGCTTTTTGAAAATATCCATGATGAGACCGTTTTTATTTCCTATTGTTTGAGGATTATTTGAGAGGAATGCGATACAAATATTCTGTATCGTGTTTGCCTTTAAAGTGGGCTTCTTCATCCAAAAATGTGCTTACTTGGCCAGAATTGCCGTTCATCGCATCTAACTTTTTGAACAGTGCCCAAGAGGCTTTATTATCTTCCGTGATGGTAGTTTCTACCGATTTAACACCGCCTAATTCCTCTCGGGTGAGAAGTTCTTTCAACATGCGGAATGCTAAACCATGACCTCTAAAGCGAGGTGAGACTGCAACTTGCCAGACAAATAAAACGTCTTGCTCGTCTGGTTTCTGATAACCGGAAATGAAACCTGCGATTTCGCCTTTTTGCTCAACCAAAATACTGGTTTTGCTGAAATGCGTAGACTGTAGGAAATTGCAATAAGATGAGTTCATGTCCAATGGAGGACAGTCTGCAATCAAGCTGTAAATGTCGTCACCATCAGAGATTTTAGGCTCACGAAAAATCCATTTTTTACTTGAGTCTTCTCCAATCTCTGGATAAAGGACCCAAGGTGCTGATGTGATCATGTGAAAATACATATCCTTTGAGGTCTAATTAAATTTCCTTTTTATTATGGGCATCCCTCGCGACTAAAAATCAAATAATCCGCCTTTTTATCGGTATTTTTGTGATTCAAATCACAAAAACAAACCTATTAACCAAAAGTTAAAATAGTTCGAGGTCTAATTTATTAAATAGTCACCTAAATGCACAGTACAAAAAACAACCAGAATAAGACCGTTTTCCATGCTGTTCATTTCTCAGAGAAAAATAGAAATCCAAAAAAAAGCGGTATGCTTTCGCATACCGCTTTTATCAATAATTTAACTGCTGATACTAGTTATTTTGATTTCTTAGAAACCGCCTTTGGACGAGGTTCATCCATCAAACCTTTTATCAAAGATACCGTTGCAACAAGTAAAACAATAGTAAACGGTAAACCAGTCGTCACCGCCATTGCTTGAGCAGCAGCTAGACCACCACCCAACATCAATGCAATCGCAACCAAACCTTCAAACGTACACCAGAACACGCGTTGTGGCGTTGGTGCATCGACCTTACCGCCCGCAGCAATAGTATCAATAACCAGTGATCCTGAGTCAGAAGAGGTAATGAAGAACACCACGACTAAGATAATGCCGACAAAAGATGTTATCTCAGCCAATGGCATAACATCTAACATGGCAAAAAGTTTTAAAGGTAGTTCTGCGTTAAACACCGCCTCGTAGCCATCATTAACGTATTGGCTAATTGCGTTACCGCCAAAAGCCGTCATCCATAACACACAAACTGAAGATGGGATAAGAATAACGCAAATAATAAACTCACGAACTGAACGACCGCGAGACACACGTGCGATGAACATACCCACAAATGGTGACCAAGAAATCCACCACGCCCAGTAAAACGCCGTCCAGCCTTGAGAGTAATTCACATCCTCTCGTCCAAATGGCATAGATAAGGCAGGGATATTAGCCACATAGGAAACGATGTTCTCGAAGAAACCAGTTAAAATCGCAATCGTCGGGCCAACAACAATAACAAATAGCAATAGCAGTGCTGCAAGACCCATATTGATTTCAGATAAGATTTTCACGCCCTTATCGAGTCCAGCCACAACAGAGATTAAAGCGAGCGCAGTAATACCAATAATCAATATGACCTGCGTGGTATTGGTCATTGGGACATCAAACAGGAAGTTCAAACCCGTTGCGGCTTGAGATGCACCGTAGCCTAGCGATGTTGCTAAACCAAAAACCGTCGCTACCACTGCAAGAATATCGATAATATGACCAGTCCAACCCCATACACGCTCACCAAACAAAGGGTAAAAAATTGAGCGCATAGTGAGTGGCAAACCTTTGTTAAATGAAAAGATAGCCAGTCCAAGAGCCAAGAGCGCGTATATTGACCACGGATGAAGTGCCCAGTGGTAAATCGTCGCAGCCATCCCTAATGCCGAAGCTGCAGTTGCATCGCCCTCTGCACCACCTAGCGGTGCCCAGTCAGTACGTACACCATTCTCAACGCTCACGCCACCAATCGCAGAACTAAAATGGGACATCGGTTCTGATACCCCGAAGAATACGAGACCAATGCCCATACCTGCAGCAAATAGCATTGCCAACCATCCGGCATAGGAGTAATCCGGTGTTGCTTCAGTACCACCGATTCGCACACGGCCCAATGGTGTGAAGATCAATCCGACACAGACAATGACAAAAATATTACCTGAAGCGAGAAAAAACCAGTCTAAATTGTGTAACAAACCCGCTCGTAGGTCTGCAAAAAACGGCTCTACCTGTTCTCGGAATAATAGTGTTATCACAACAAACATGACGATTGCTAAGCCAGAAATTGCAAAAACACGGTTGTGAATATCAAGGCCAAATGGGCCTACCTTTAGCGCAACGTTATCCTGACCAATTTGATAGTCAGTATCTATTGCGTTTACTTTTCCATCGGGGCGTTGAATGCCACCGTTATTATCGGTGCTCACGGATAATCTCCTTAAAAATACGTGACCAAGTTTAAATTACTTTCGTCGGAGTTCGAGTAATGAAACGTCTTCATCACTACCAAGCACATGTTCATAAAACATTGTTCTTATAAGCGGTTACTCAATCCGCCATCATAATCTTAAAGCCCCCTATCTCTCATTGCATTTTATTGTTTTCACCATAAATAACGCCTATTGCCAAACCGAAGATATTGGCATGTTTCGATTAAAGTGATACTGCAGTTGTGCTTGAAACAGCTCCGCAGTTGCTAACGCATCCGTCAGGGCATGGTGAGGTTGATAAGCAGGGAGGCCATATCTTTCACGAGCGTACCCTAATCGTACAGAACCGGGTTTCTTGCCTTTCAACTTATTGATAAAACCTCTGCATTCACGGCGTTGTATCGCATACTCAATATCTAACGTATCAACAACAGGAAACTGTATCCCCTCTCCGATGCTATTTAGCAAGGCGTTATTAAAGAACTGCCTTTCAATGTTCTTGTAGTGAACAAGTACCACTTTGCCTGACAACGCATCCAATATTTCACCCAAGATCTGAGACAGCTGCGGCGCGTTTTTAACCTCAGAGTCAGTGATACCGTGAATAATGACAGACTCGTGGTTTAACTCTCTGTTTGGGTTAACGACCCAATGAGCAGAACCATTACATTGAACACGATCAATAGTGAACGGCACAAGTCCGATCGTGAGAATGACATCCTCTTCCGAGTTCAATCCTGTTGTCTCAAAGTCTACCGAGACAAATGGCACTTGTTCAATTGGTGTTTCCCCATTAACCATCGGTGTCGAATAGTAGCGTTTGAGCCTCTCGTCTTTCGCTTCTTTAGCTAGTTGTTTGAACAACATTGACCACTCTGGCGTCTGGGATGTATCCAACAACGGCTGTTCTTTTTCTACTTTTTTTGAGAACCACATTATTTGCTACTTCTCTGGTATCGAAACTTAATGAAGTTCTGAGCGTTACTTAGAATTTGAAATGCTGCTTTTAAGTTTCGACGTTCAAATTCAGACATGTTCTCCGGCTCAATATTGTTGTCTGGCTCTTCTCCATTTTCTATATCAAGGGCTTGGTGACGAATTCGAACCATGTAGATTAGCTCCATCGCATCCCTTAAATCCAAACCTCGACCTTTCGGTAAAATGCCAGCATCATTAATGTCATCTAAACGGTCGAAAGAGTTTTGCGATCGCGAACCGATTGCCAGAGAATGCACCCGTATTAAATCGGCCAACGGAGCCGTCCCCCTTCGCTTCAAGTTAATCGAGTTGCGATGACGACCATCTTTCTCCATCACAAAGTCTTTGAAAAAGCCCAGTGGAGGCGTCCTACGTATTGCGTTATACGCCATACAAGCAAGAAAGCGGTTATTTCTTTTCGCTCGTCTCACAATAAAGCTGCTTAATTGCTCCGCCCATTTCACTCGCCCATGCACACCGAGGAGATCAAAAAAGATATTACTATTTAACAATCTCTCAGGGGTTGGATTGTCTATCCAGTTTCCAAAGCATTCTTCCCATTCTGCACGAGTTTTTCGCCATTCTGGGTTGGTAGCCATAATGTCTCCAGTACAATAAGCATAGCCGCATGCCGCTAAACCATCACAAACAAATTTAGCAAACTTTTCAAAGTACTCTCCGTGAATCTCAACGTCATAACTGTTATCGAGAATAAGCGCGTTATCTTGATCCGTTACAATTAGCTGCTCATCCCTCGCCATTGAACCCATTGCGACTAAACAATAAGGAATGGGCGCTGGGCCGAACTCTTGCTCAGCTAATTCAGCGAGGCGTTGTTTGAAACTACTGCCTATAACCGACATGGCTCGACCAATCATGTGCGCGTTGGCATCTTCATTGACCATTCTTACGAAACAGTCTTTTACTTGTTCAGAAACCTGCTTGAGATCCTCGACACTGGTTTGCTGAAAAATAGAGCTCACTAGCAATAGGCTGTTCTGAGATTCGTAACGAACGATGTCCGTCATGCCAATAATTCCTATCGGCTTTTTATCTTTTAAAATTGGTAAATGATGCACGTTGTAACGCAACATAGTTAACATGGCCTCAAACACATAGGCGTTATAATCCAATGAAACAACGTCATAACTCATGACCTCACTCACTGGAATATTGGTATCAATACCTTGAGCTAGTACGCGAATGCAAAGATCGCGATCAGTCAATATTCCAAGCAGCTGTTCGTCATCTTCTTCTGTGAGCTCCTCTGTCGGGCGAATAATGAGCAGAGAGGTGACATTCTCCTCTGCCATGAGTATTGCAGCTTCCTGAATTGAAGCCGTTGCCTCCAGAGTTACTGGATCTCTTGCTAAGATTTTACGTGCCTTAGCGGTGGTAAAGTCATTGCTTTCAGATCGGCTAGATATTGCGCTTCGCAAACGCGCGCTATCTTCCAGTTCCATGTAGTCCGCAAAGTTTTCAAACTCATCACAAAGTTCATTGAAGATGTTTTCCGGAATACAGTAAACGAGAGTGTCTTCTATCGCTTTGGCTGGCATCCGTACGCGGTTGTTCATCAACAACCCCATCTGACCAAACAGTCCACCAGCATCAATCCTGTTGTAAAGTTCACCTTTACGCCGATAAATCTCTACCGCCCCACTTCTCACCATATACAAGTCGCGGATCGTATCTCCGAAGTTAAGGATTTTTGTTCCTTGCCGAAAGTATGCAACCTCGGCATTGAGAGCGATTTTTCTAAGCTGCTCTTCAGGTAGGTCATCAAAAGGTGGGTACTGGCTAATGAAATTGAGCACTTCTAACTGTTCGGCTTCCATTTTTTATTCCATACGTTGCCTAAACTACAGCGATAAATATCACCCTGAGTGAAATCAAGCAATAAATAAATCTAAGGATAACAGTACCTAACCGATTTCACAGGACCAAGCCTTAACCAAAAATTAGAGCTCTAACCTTTTTACATGTAGAGTTCTAAGCTATCACAGCTTATATCTATGCAAGCGAGTTGAGTTGAAATGTACAAAAAAATTCAAAATAAATTCAACCCTACGTCAGGGCAACGTTATGGTGGATAAAAACACATCACAAGCAATTGTTTTAAATATAAAAAGCAAGAATTGAACACACCTTGCTCAACGAATTCTCTATGCACGGCAGAACTAGTTAACCAACCCCCTTTCGTTGAAAGTTGAACTAAAATTAATTAGAGTACAAATCGTTAAACAGTTATAAACACACGAAAAAGGACAGATAACATGGATCCCATACTGGAAGTTAAGGGACTGTATAAAGTGTTTGGAGAAGACCCAGAGAGAGCCTTCTCGCTTATCGACAAAGGCGTCGATAAAGACGGTATTTTTGAACAGACAGGTTTAACAGTCGGCGTAAACGATGTATCTCTCACCATAAATGAAGGGGAAATTTTCGTAATCATGGGCCTTTCTGGCTCCGGGAAATCCACCCTTGTTCGACTTCTTAACCGGCTCATTGAGCCGACTAAAGGTAGTGTTTATCTCAAAGGAAGAGATATCGCCCACATCTCCGAAAATGAACTTCGAGAAGTTCGTCGTAACAATATCTCAATGGTGTTTCAAAGTTTCGCACTCATGCCACACATGACGGTGATTGAAAATGCCGCCTTTGGTTTAGAACTTGCCGGCATCGACGTTAATGAGCGTCAGAAAAGTGCCCTTTCCGCCTTAGAAAGAGTGGGTTTAGACCCTTATGCAGAATCTTTCCCTGACGAATTATCCGGAGGTATGAAACAGCGCGTTGGTTTAGCGAGAGCGTTAGCTTGTGATCCAGACATCCTATTAATGGATGAGGCGTTTTCCGCTTTAGACCCATTGATCCGTTCTGAGATGCAAGATGAGCTTATTCGTCTACAGAACGATGACAAACGCACAATTGTCTTCATTTCTCATGATTTGGATGAAGCAATGCGCATTGGCGACCGTATCGCCATCATGCAAAACGGTGAGGTTGTTCAGGTTGGTACACCTGATGAAATATTACACAGTCCAGCAAATGATTATGTCGAAGCGTTTTTCCGCGGCGTAAACATCGCAAGTGTCTTGACAGCAAAAGATATCGCGCGCAAGAAGCCAGCGGCTGTTTTTAAGAAATCGGAAAATGACGGTCCAGGCTCTGCGATGCAGATTCTGATGGATCACGACCGTGATTACGGTATTGTCGTCGATAAATCTAGCCGATATTCCGGCATCGTATCTCTTGATTCACTACGTTTGGCTCATAAAGAAAACCGTTCGTTAGCCAGTGCTCAATTACCGGATGAAGTTACTCTTCAGCCTGATCAGTCAATTAATGACATTTTGGGTCTGGTTGCTGGTGTTCCTTATGCCGTGCCTGTCGTAGATGAGAAAGGAACTTACTTTGGTGTCGTGACTAAATCACGTCTTCTACAAACACTAGATAAGGATTAACACGATGTCTTCAGAGCAAACTAACAATGATCCCTGGTCAAATACTGCTCCTGCGCAAGATGATCCTTGGTCGCAAGGTACAGAGGCCGCGCCAAGTAATGATTGGCTCAACTCAGAAACTGTAGAGCAAGCACCATTCGATATTATGAACCCATTCCAAGATGCGGTTTTACCCCTCGATAGCTGGGTAGAGTCCGGTTTGAACTGGCTGGTGGAACATGGTCGACCTGTTTTCCAAGCAATACGAGTTCCAATCGACTTTATTCTAACGTCGTTTGAAACTGCTTTGGTGTCTACACCTGCGCCTATAATGGTACTCATTTTATTTTTGCTAGCGTGGCAGTTTTCCAATGTAAAACTTGGTTTTTCTACTCTTGTATCCCTTGTTTTCATCGGCCTAATTGGTGCGTGGTCACAAGCGATGACAACGCTAGCACTGGTGTTAACCGCCGTTTTCTTCTGTTTGCTTATAGGGCTACCAATGGGGATATGGTTGGCAAGGAGCCAAACCGCTGCCAAATTTGTTAGGCCAATATTAGATGCAATGCAAACGACTCCCGCGTTCGTTTACCTTGTGCCAATTGTTATGTTGTTTGGTATTGGTAACGTTCCTGGCGTAGTAGTAACGATCATTTTCGCCCTGCCTCCCGTTGTGCGCCTGACTATTTTGGGTATTCAGCAAGTACCTGAAGAGCTTATCGAAGCTGGCCACTCTTTCGGGGCAAACAAAAAACAGATGCTTTATCGCATCCAGTTACCGTTGGCGTTACCAACCATCATGGCAGGTGTAAACCAAACCTTAATGCTGTCACTTTCTATGGTAGTGATTGCTTCAATGATTGCTGTTGGCGGCTTAGGCCAAATGGTACTTCGTGGTATTGGCCGACTTGATATGGGTCTTGCTGCCGTTGGTGGCTTAGGCATCGTTATTCTTGCGATTTTGTTAGACCGTATCACCCAGGTGTTAGGGGTTAATGCGGGCAACACTAAACTTCGCTGGTATCACACAGGTCCTGTTTCATACCTATTAAAACTGAAAACAAAGACGAACCAAGACGATCTAAAACTTAGGAGAAACATCAATGAATAATTCATGGAAGAAAGCGCTCTCTGTTGGAGCTCTAAGTACTATCGCATTTTCAACTTATGGTGTGGCAAGTGAACTACCGGGTGAAGGTGTCACTGTTCAGCCTGTTCAATCAACCGTTGCAGAAGAAACATTTCAAACGTTGATCGTAAACCGCGCACTTGAAGAGCTTGGTTACGATGTTAAACCGACCAAAGAAGTGGACTACAACGTAGGCTACACCTCTATTGCTAAAGGTGATGCTACTTTCTTAGCGGTTGGTTGGTTCCCTCTTCACGCCGATAAGTACACGATGTCGGGCGGTGATGATAAGTTCTTCCGTAAAGGCCAATACGTAAGTGGTGCTGCGCAAGGTTATTTGATCGATAAGAAAACCGCGGAAAAATATAACATCACGAACATTGGTCAGTTAAAAGATCCAAAATTGGCGAAGCTATTCGATGCAAACGGCGATGGCAAAGCGGACTTAACTGGTTGTAACCCAGGTTGGGGGTGTGAAATGGTTGTTGAGCATCAGTTGGATGCTTTCAAACTTCGTGACACAGTAACACACAACCAAGGTAACTACGCGGCGATTATCGCTGATACGATCTCACGTTACAAAAAAGGCGATCCGATTCTTTACTACACTTGGACACCGTACTGGGTAAGTGGCGTTTTAGTTCCAGGGAAAGATGTTGTGTGGTTAGAAGTGCCATTCTCTTCACTTCCTGGTGAGCGTAAGGACATTGATACGACACTAGAGAACGGTAAGAACTACGGCTTCGAGATGAACTCTATGCGCATCGTTGCCAATAAAGAGTTTACGGAAAAAAACCCTGCTGCTGCGAAGCTATTTGAAATCATCAAACTAAATATCAATGATGTTAGTGCTCAGAATATGATGATGAGCCAAGGTAAGAACAGCTCAGCGGACATCGAGTCTCATGTAAATGGTTGGATCAAAGCGAACCAGAAAAAGTTCGACGCATGGGTCGAAGAAGCGAAGAAAGCCGCAATGTAATCATGCCTTTATCAATCTCTAGAGCCAGTTGGTGTTATCAACTGGCTCTTTTTTACACAAACGCCCCTCCCCCTTACATAGACATACCAACACTTACACTACTCGACCATAAACCCACATTATAATTCACGTTTATTTCACGCTTGCTTTGCTAAAAACAACACAACATAACAATTAAACTATTCGAATAAATATGAAAAACTTATCAAAGAGCTCTGTGTGGGGGCCTTTGCAGCCAATTGCTGCCTTTTCTTTGTTTTCACTTCTATTTCTGTCTATCTCAAGAGTTTTGCTAGCTTTTTGGCAGATTGACCGTATTGACTCTCTAAACGACTTAATTTACATCCTAGGTCAAGGTTTGCGCGTAGATATTGCAACGCTTTGCTGGTTATTTATTCTTCCAGCACTGTTTTCAACCTTCATGCCATTAACCGGTAAGATGGGAGAGTGTTGGAAGCGAATATTACGCATATGGATGGTTTTAGGGCTTTGGGTGCTTGTATACATGGAGCTCGCAACAGCGCCATTCATTCAGGAATACGACCTACGTCCAAACCGCCTGTTTGTGGAATACTTAATCTACCCAAAAGAAGTCTTGAGTATGCTCTGGACTGGCTACAAATTAGAACTGTTTATTGGTGCGTTAGGTACAGTTTTAACCATCACTTTAGGTTGGAAGTGGAGTAAGAAACTGACCGATAAGGCGCAGCAGGTCAACTGGAAATGGCGACCACTATTGGCACTTTTCGTTGTTCTTTTTGGGGTTGCAGGTGCTCGCTCATCTTTAGGTCACCGCCCGCTAAATCCTGCTATGGTCGCCTTTTCTAACGATCCACTGCTTAACGACTTAGCACTGAACTCATCTTACTCATTGTTGTTTGCGGTTAATAGCATGAAGTCAGAAAAGAGCGCGGAGCAGTTCTACGGAAAAATGGACACTCAAAAGATGTTGGAATTAGTTCGCACTTCATCAACAAAGTCCGACTTCACCCCTTCATTACTCCCAACCATGAACAGTAACCCCGCGACTTACCAAGGTAAACATAAAAACTTAGTGATTTTGCTACAAGAAAGCTTAGGCGCCCAATTTGTCGGTGCTTTGGGTGGTTTGCCTCTAACACCAAACCTTGATGAACTCATGAAGGAAGGTTGGCAGTTCACACAAATGTACGCCACTGGTACTCGTTCTGTCCGTGGAATTGAAGCCGTAACCACGGGCTTTCCTCCATCTCCGTCTCGCGCGGTAGTGAAGCTGAGTAAAAGCCAAACGGGTTTCTTTACTATCGCGGACTTACTAAAAGCTCAAGGCTATCACACGCAATTTATTTACGGCGGTGAAGCCAACTTTGACAACATGAAAACTTTCTTCTTTGGTAACGGTTTTGATCAAATAGTAGAAGAAGACGATTATAACAACCCAAGCTTTGTTGGCTCTTGGGGGGTTAGCGATGAAGATCTATATAACAAAGCAAACGAAGAGTTTGAACGCCTTTCAAAAAGCGACAAACCTTTCTTTAGCTTAGTTTTTACGTCAAGTAATCATAGCCCTTATGAGTATCCGCAAGGCAAAATTGAGCCATACGATTCAGAACATATGACGCGTAACAACGCCGTAAAATATTCCGATTACGCTTTGGGCACTTTCTTTGAAAAGGCGAAAAAGTCATCTTATTGGGATGATACCATTTTCATTGTAATTGCAGATCATGATGCACGTGTTTCTGGCGCTAACCTTGTTCCGGTTAAGCACTTTCACATTCCAGCATTGATCCTTGGTAAAGGCATTCAACCACGTAAAGATGACCGCATAGCAAACAACATAGACATGCCGCCTACACTGTTATCTCTAATTGGGGTAGATGCTAAAACACCGATGATTGGTCGTGATTTAACGAAGCCACTGGCTCGCGAAGATGAACGCGCAATGATGCAATACGACAAAAACTTTGGTTATTTAACGCGCGACAATCTCGTTGTGCTTTCCCCTGGTGAAAAGATATCGACCCTGGCGTACGACTTTAAAGACCAAACCATGAAGCCGCTAGAGGTGGACGAGTCTATTATCGAGCGTGCAAAAGCAAACGCATTATTTGCATCTAAAGCGTATCAAAACAACTGGTATTCTTCCAAAAACACTCATTAATACCAATGATTGCGCTGATAAAAAGGAGCTAAACGGCTCCTTTTTCTTATTCTTTCACTTACCTTCGAGAATGTGCTACTGACAACTCCTGTCGTTCCTTTCCGTTAGATTGCCCCTACTATTTCTAATTGATTAAGGAACAAACCATGCTGACTATCAATTCATTCGTTCTCTACGTTGAGGACATCCACATAAGCCAAGTTTTTTATTCGAAACTGTTCGAACGCAAAGTCACGCAGTTGTCTCCAACCTTCGCCGCTATTCCACTGACCGAAGGCTTAACGTTGACACTCAAGCAAAGAGATAATCTTTCACCCTACAGCGGCATTCGAGGTGGTGGTACCGAGTTGTCTTTATCAGTGCCCAACAGGCATACGTTAGAGCGCATTTACAAGCGCTGGAAAGACCTAGGTGTTGAGTTTGTTCAACCACCAGCGACATCAGTGTATGGGTTAAATTTTATGGCTATCGATCCAGATAAGCATCGCATTCGCGTTTTCATAAATGAATAAAAATGCGTTAAAAATGCTTTTTACCCATTCCCAATGTGACTTCAATAAATTAGACTCAAGGAAACATCAAAAGCGGCGTAGTAATAAGAAGGAATGCCCATGAGCTCAAGTATGATCCTTAGCGAATCCCTAATCGAGAGCGGAAGAGATATCCCCCTCAAAGAACTGCTTTATGCAAAGCGCGTGCTGGATAACTACATGGCAGTAGCCAAAGAAAGTAGCCCGCTTGAGCTATTAACTGAGATGAAATCGGCAGCAAAGCAAGTAGAATACTTTACAACGACGAGTAACCCGTGTGAGGCTCGTAATGTCATCAGTCAGATGATTGATAAAATCGACACCGCGGAATCTTTTGCTTCGTTCAAAGCATTAGCAGGTAAGCCATCTCAAGCACTCAATGAACTAATTGAAGATCGAGCTCAGCTGATTAAACACGAACGAGAACTCCTGCTCGCCTCAGGCTATGACGCCTCACGAATCTAATATACGCGACAGGCTAAAAGTCATAGCTAACAGTAAATTACCACCTTCTAAAGAAGGTGGCTTTGTGTGAGCCCCCTAAAAGGGGGCCTTTGTTTAGTCCAGCGCCAA
>NZ_JAWOQP010000036.1:0-30838 GCF_033337375.1 Vibrio sp. YT-17 | reverse complement strand
TCAATGAATACTGAACATTACATAAAGTAATGTTTGAATTGACTGTGCTGAATCTTTCGATTCAATGGTCACTTCGTTTCATTGAAACCTAATTTGACACCGCTTTCCGTTAAGAAAGAAATATCTAATTGGATTATCATCAACGAGTGCCCACACAGATTGATAGGTTCTTATTTTTAAAGAGCTTTTCTAACATTTTCAGCAACTTAGTTGCTCGTCGTTAGGGGTGCGTATCTTACTTCACACCGTGAGAGAGTCAAGCATTTTTTCAAATTCTTTTTTCTCTCTTCCCGACTCGCTGTGTGACTTTCGTCTCACTCCGTGTCGGTGGATGCGCAGTATAGGGGGTTGAGAAATTAGCACAAGCGTTTTTTGCAAAAAAACTTTCAACCGAACAAATAACAAGCATTCTGCATGGATACTCAACGATCTTGTCTAATATTTCGGGTTGCAGAGGATCTTTTCATGATGAAACACCTGACTTCTGCATTAAAAGATCGCCGGTTTCTTTGTGATTTCGGTTGCTGATCTTATCTCTCTTGGTTCTTTTTTCTCTTTCTAACTATATAAAGACGAAAAAAAAGAGCAGAACGATGACGAACTGCTCTTTTGGTCTTTGCTTTTTATTTGGGGTACTTCAGGTGAAGTCTTGGAAAAGTGTTTCTTCTATATATAGAAGAAAAGATCAGAGCATCCTTGCTCTTCTCTTTACGACAGAATAGTTAGGGGTATATCTAATATGCCGTTATTGTTCGATGACGCATTGAGCTCGTAAGAGTGGAGCATGCTTGCATTCCCAATGACGTCATCTTCGAGAGGAACTTAGTTCTTCAATACTTTTACGGTGTAGCTACCATCTTTTAGTTGGTATAGACCGTGGATGTCGGTTTCGAAACCTGGGTAATGCGCACCGATCTCACAAAGCATCTCTAGGAAGTCCAGCACAGGGCGAGACTCTTGAGTCACCATTTCACCAGGAAGTACTAGTGGCACACCTGGAGGGTAAGGAAGGATCATGTTCGCACTTACGCGGCCAACCATTTCTTCCAGTTTGATTTCTTCTACGTTACCGCGAAGCTCTTCTTGCCATGCTGCGTGTGGTGTTACTTTCATTTCTGGAAGTACATCGAACGCTTTGTACATTAGCTCTGGTAGGTTGTATTTCTTAGTTAGGTCATGAATTGCTTGTGCTAGTTCTTGAACGCGCATGCCTTCATAGAAGCTTGGGTCTTCGTTGTATAGCGAAGGTAGGAAGCTCTTGATGGTTAGGTTCAAGTCGTAGCCACGTTTAAATTCAGTTAGACCGCGTAGCAATTGCATTGCTTTTGATTTGTCGATACCGATTGAGAATAGGAACAACAAGTTGTATGGACCTGTTTTCTCTACCACGATGCCGCGCTCGTCTAGGAATTTAGCCACCAGCGAAGCAGGAATACCTGATTCCTCTAGTTCGCCTTCTTTATTCATCCCAGGAGTCAGTAGCGTTACTTTGATTGGATCAAGATACATGTGGTTGTCATCCATGTTCTTGAAGCCGTGCCATGTGTCGCTAGGGTCTAGTTTCCAACATTCTGTGCTATCGATGTTTTCTGGTTGCCATACATCGAAGAACCAGCTGTCGCTTTCTGCTTCTAGACGTTTGATCTCTTTACGGAAGCGGATTGCGCGATCGATAGAGTCTTGCATCAACTTCTTACCAGTGTTGCCGCGCATCATTGCCGCTGCAGTTTCAGTAGAAGCAACAATGCCGTACTGAGGTGAAGTTGAAGTGTGCATCATGAATGCTTCGTTGAAAGATTCTTTATCAAAGTCACCTTTCACGTGAATCATTGAAGCTTGTGAGAACGCTGCCAACAGTTTGTGTGTTGATTGTGTTTCGTAGAACACTTTGCCTGGCATCGCTTCACCACTCATACCACATTTACCTTCGTAAATTGGGTTGAAGTTAGTGTAAGGCACCCAAGCACTGTCGAAGTGAATGTGTTTACAATCTAGCGACTCTTTGATGAATTGTGTGTTGTACAGCAAGCCATCGTAAGTTGAGTTAGTCACTACTGCGTAAGTTGGTGCTGTTGCACCTGGTGTTTTCGCCACTTTCTCTGCAATGACATCGCGGCTGAATTCGCTTTGTGGAATACCACCAAGGATACCGTATGCGTTACGAGTTGGGCGGAAGTAGATTGGTGTCACGTCGCTCATCATCATTAGGTGAGTCAGAGATTTGTGACAGTTACGGTCAATCAGTACTGTGCTGCCCGCAGGTGCTGAGTACATGCCAACGATTTTGTTCGATGTAGACGTACCGTTAGTTACGATGTACGAGCTGTCTGCATTAAATGTACGTGCGATGTATTCTTCTGCATCTTTATGTGGACCTGAGTGGTCTAGTAGAGAACCTAGCTCAGGCATTGAGATTGATACGTCCGCTTTGAATGTGTTTGGACCGTAAAAATCGTAGAAGATGCTACCAGCAGGGCTTTTCTGGAATGCAGTGCCGCCCATGTGACCTGGAGTACAGAAGGTGTACTTACCTTCTTCTACGTATTTGAATAGCGCTTTAGTGAATGGAGGCATAATGGCATCTTTGTATGCCTCAGTCGCTTGGTTGATTTTGATAGCGATGTCGTCAGCCATACCTAAAGCGTACTCGAAGAAGCTCACGTTTAGACGTAGGTCTGTTAGTGAAATGTCTAGAGTAGACTGTTCGTTAGCAAATGCGTGAACAGGCAGTTTTTCGTTGATTTGGCTGATACGTTCACATAGCTCTAGTGAGTATTTATCCCAGTCGAACAGCACACCGCAAATGCGTGGGTTCATCTCAATCATTTTGATCAAGTCTTTATCATCTACTGGGTAAACCACTTCGTAGCCCGCTTTCTCAAGAGCAGCGTGAAGTTGACGAACTGGCTCTTCTTTAAAGAACACACCCATGTGGTTCAAGATAGCGAATATATTCATTTGGACATCTCCAAGGCGAATGAGGGCGCTCTTTGCCATTTACAGGCAATGAGTAAGGTGAGCGCCGCGTGAATTTGGGTTTTATGGGCTGGCACCGTAGTGCCAGCGTTTTGGGGATTAGTTGCTTGCTTGGGCAGGCATGTCGTCAGCGTGCATTTTCACGTACTGAGCAAGACCTGCTTTTTTGCTGTAGAACATCAAGATAACTAGAGACACGATGAAGGTTGCTGTTAGCGTACCGCCCTCTGCACCTGCTAGTGCGATGAAGCAGAACAGACAAGCCACACCAGAGAACAGCATTACGAAGCCGTTGCGTGTTGTCATACCTTCGAAGCGAATCAAGTTAATGCTTGAGTAGAAGTAAGGCAGCATAGTTAGTAGAACTGCGTCAGTTGTTAGCTGGTTGAACAAGTCTGATGCGTGTGCTGTTTTAGAGCTGAAGAATATCAGTACAACCATCAGTGCAGTCATCTTGATTGACGCAAGGATTAGACCTTTCTTAGGCACACCGTTTTTGTCAGTTTCGCCGTAGATTTTAGGGAAGTTGCCGTCGTTTGCTGCGCGTTTACCTGCTTCACCTACTAGCATCATCCAAGAACCTAGCGAAGTGAAACATGCTAGCGCTGTGAATGCTGATACGAATGGTGCTGTCCAGCTACCGAATAGCTCAGTGGTTGCTAGTGCAAATGGCGCACCTGATGCCGCAACTTCTGACGCTGGGAACATACCGCTGATCATTTGAGTTGATAGGATGTAAATCACACCTGCGATACCAGTACCCAACATAGTTGCTAGTGGTACAGTACGTTTAGGGTTTTCTACCATACCAGTCGATACCGCTGCTGATTCCACACCTACGAATGACCATAGACAGATAAGAACCGCTGTTACTACCGCGTGGCTGTCAGTGCCTGCTGATACGTTCCAGTTTTGGCTGTAAAGCGCAGTATCGAAGTGCGTCCAACCAAATGCAGCTGTACCAACAACTGGGATAAGGATAAGAACTAGACCAAGCGTACATAGACGGCTTACCCAGCTACCACCAAGTAGGTTGACGAAAGTGAAGATCCATACCGATGCAATCGTCGCAATACCTGCTGGGATTGGGTTATTAAGCACAGGGAAGAATACTGAAAGGTAAGAAACACCTGTAATGGCAATAGCCAGGTTACCAATCCAGTTCGCGTGGTAATAAAGAACGCCCGTTTGGAAACCAAATACCGGAGACACTTCGCCAGCATAAGCGATAGGACCACCTTCTTGTGGGTTTTTGGTTGCCAGACGAGCGTAAACGAACGCCAGACTCAGTGCACCGACCAAACAGATCAGCCAACTGAAGATTGAAACAGAGCCTACAGAGGCAAGACTAGAAGGTAATAGTGCGATACCACTACCCATCATGTTACCGGCTACGACACCCGTACAGGCAATAAGGCCGATTTTTTTCGCATTCGATGACATAACATCTCCAAATCTATTCTACTCGAGTCAACATGACTCAAACTGAATGGTTATTAGCGAGATGCTATGAGGAAGAACCTGCTCGACCTCGCTAAATTTCGAAGTGAAGACTACGCCCAAAAACTGGGAAAAAAATAAACTTGGGGTTATCAATAAAATGATTAGTTAATCAACATCAAGTTGAGGTAAACATGATAAACACAAAAATATAAAACCATATTATTCATTTAGTTATAAGAAAAACATCAAACCTTCTACCGATAGATAAACTCTCATCAAATCGTCGGTAATCGCGATAAAAGTTATCAACCTCTATCAACTTCCCCATCCCGAAGGGTTAATTCCCTGAAGTGTTGATTCCATAAATCTCTCCCTGATCGCGCTTTTTGACCCACATCAATATTCATCTCGCCTGCAAGAAAGCATCAGAATCATTCTCGCCAAATAACTCAGCCAGACACTTCATACAATCAATAGAGATAGAGATAGAGATAGAGATAGAGAAGCAAAGCGGGTATGTATTCCCGTTGCAAGCTTGCGTTGTTAGCTCCTTCGTAAGTCATTGCCCCACCGCCTCACCCTTTTCACTTTTCGACAGCGACAAAAAAGCCCCTCACCGAAATGAGGGGCTAGCATTAGACTGACGTTGAGTCCGAGAGAATTAAAGCATTCGAACGACAGAAGGGTGAACGGCGCGATACATGGCGTAATCAATCGCCTTCATGTTACTTGGGAAGACCAAGTTTTCGCACAGCAGGTACGTCTCAACCGACGTATCAATATAGAAAGCTTCACTGTAAGACTCACTGGCTAAATCCAGATCACCGTCCAATTCGGCGTGCTTACCGCGAATCACATAGGAAAGCACTGAATCACGTAACCTCAATGCCTGTCCGAGATGCCGCTTGGCTAACGCCGTGTCACCAATGATGGTTTCGTGCAGTGCTAAAGCTTCATAAATTCGCGGTTGAATTGGCCCCACCATCATTTTCACATTAGTCTCTAGTGCTTCACTGAGCTGCTGCATTCGCCCTTTCTTCAACTCCTGTGAGAAATCAAGTGCCTTTTGTACATGGTAAGCAATCAACAACTCAGCTTGAACGTAAGCATTATCCGGCTCGATTTCTAAAATGTTTTCCATCAAGTCGATACCTTGGCGGAATTGTTTAGTATCAGAGACATTAAGGTAATGGTTAGCCTGAACAAACAACTCCAACGCGTCGGGATTCATTGGCATTCCCGCCACCAGCATCGTAGATTTCAATTTGGCATCCGACACTTTCAGCACTTGCATCAAATCCAACGACGCTTGTTGAAGCACTGTCTTTAAATGACTACTGGTTAACGCGTATTGACGACTAAACAACACCTTTTCAGATGAGTTATTGCGATATTCCACCTCTAAAAAGCTACCACCATCATTTTCACGAACCCGCACCACAACCGATTTGCCCGGCACAATACCCGAGGTAAACGACGCCTTCTTTAGCATGACTCGGTAATCGCTCACTTGAGCAATGTCGGACATCAACTTTTGGGCGAATCCGTCTGCCAAATCGTAGCTTAATCCTTCATTCGTAAAATTATCTTGAAACTTGAACTCAATCAGATGGGTATCGATGGCTTGGGTAATACGCACTTCCGATTGCTTGTAGGTAAACACGCCCATCACTACGACCAACATACTGATCCAGATGAAGTTCATAATTCCCAATCGCCAAGGACTGATTTTGTTTTTGCTCTGAGGTGCTTTTTTCTCTTTTGACATCTCGCAGACCGCGCGAGTTAGAGGACCGGCAGGAAAGGTAACGGCTGGTGCTATAGGTAGACAATCCTCTTCCGATTCTTCAACCGAAGGTGGGATCTCTTCATTTTGCCGACTTGTGACAAACTCTTCATGCGTCATAGCAACCACGTTCGCTACCAGCTTATAGCCACGCTTGGGCACCGTGATAACGTAGTTGGTATTTTCCTCTCGACCGTCACGTAGTAGCTTACGCAACTCAAAGATGGATTGAGTCACCACTTGATCGGTCACAATCGCTCCAGCCCAAACGTACTGAATCAATTCCTCGCGGTTGAACACCTCATTCGCATGCTCCGCTAAGAAGTGCAAAAGATTAATTAAGCGTGGCTCAACAGTAACTTCCCTATCTTGTCGATACAGCTTATTTTCATCAACGCTCAAAACCCAGTCATTGATTTGAAAATAGACTCCAACCATGTATGAAAACTCTCGTATCTACAGACAGCGTTACGCTAGGAATCAGACAATGGTCGATTCCTACAAGTAACTAAAGGCAAGATTATAGGTGGGAAAGCAGCGTGTACCTAGAAAAGCAAGTCGCCAAAAATGCAAACTTAAGTTAAGTGATGCAAGAATGAGACTACTCAAGTGCTGCGAGGATAGAGCAATGTGTGGCGTCATCGTCTGTATGACCACAACAAGCATCATTAATCTTCTTTAACGCTCGGCGAATTTTCCTCAGCTCGTTAATTTTCCCATCAATCAGCTCTAACTTAGCAGAAGTAATGGCTTTTACCTCTGCACAGCTGTGTTCTGTCGCTTCTAACTTAATTTCTAACAGGTCTTTAATTTCATCCAGACTCAAGCCAAGATCTTTACCTTTGAGGATAAAGTGCACCTGCTTTTGATTCTCTTCATCATACAAGCGGTAGCCTGATTCGCTTCGCCCTGCGGGTTTTATTAGCGCGTTTTTCTCGTAGAAACGCAATGTATCGGCAGTCACACCACAACGTTTTGCCAGTTCACCTATCTGAAACATAACTTTCCCTATTAACTATCTCGTTACTTTTAAAGCTAAAGAACGACTTTTTTGCAATTATTTTTGAGATGCCAAACGATTGCGCGAGCTTTTTTGTAATAAATTGGTTAGAATACGCGCCATCAAATGTGGAGACTGTTTTCTAACCAGAAAACACCCTGCAAAGGTCTTTACCAAAACTGGCCAATATTTTACCCCAAGAGGTAAAAACAAGTTCATTTTTGGCAAACATCTTTAACTCCGTGAATTTGAGGAAAATGGAAGCATGAATAACGCTCGTCCTATTCGCCGTGCGCTTATCAGCGTATCAGACAAAACAGGTATTGTTGAGTTTGCACAAGCTCTTGCTGAGCGCGGTGTCGATATCCTATCTACTGGTGGTACAGCTCGCCTACTTGCCGAACAAGGCATCGCCGTAACTGAAGTCTCTGACTACACTGGTTTCCCAGAAATGATGGACGGCCGCGTTAAAACGCTTCACCCAAAAGTTCACGGTGGTGTGCTTGGTCGTCGTGGCCAAGATGATGACGTGATGGAAAAGCACGGCATCAACCCTATCGATATGGTTGTCGTAAACCTATACCCATTCGCAGAAACCGTTGCCAAAGAAGGCTGTACACTAGCCGACGCTGTTGAAAACATCGATATCGGCGGCCCAACCATGGTTCGTTCTGCAGCGAAAAACCACAAAGACGTGACTATCGTTGTTAACGCAGGTGATTACGGCCGCGTAATTGCAGAGATGGACGCAAACGAGAAGTCTCTAACACTAGAAACTCGCTTCGACCTTGCCATCGCTGCTTTTGAACACACTGCCGCTTACGATGGCATGATCGCAAACTACTTCGGCACTATGGTTCCATCTTACGGTGAGAACAAAGAAGGTGATGAAGAGAGCAAATTCCCTCGTACGTTCAACCAACAGTTCGAGAAGAAGCAAGACATGCGCTACGGTGAGAACAGCCACCAAGCAGCCGCATTCTACGTTGAAGCAAACCCACAAGAAGCATCCGTTTCTACTGCTCGCCAAATCCAAGGTAAAGCCCTTTCTTACAACAACATCGCAGACACGGACGCCGCACTTGAGTGTGTGAAAGAGTTCAACGAGCCAGCATGTGTGATCGTAAAACACGCGAACCCATGTGGTGTAGCGCTGGGTAAAGACATTCTAGAAGCATACAACCGCGCTTACCAAACTGACCCAACATCAGCGTTCGGCGGCATCATTGCATTCAACCAAGAGCTAGATGCTGAAACAGCAACCGCTATTGTTGAACGTCAATTCGTTGAGGTCATCATCGCTCCTTCCGTTTCTGCTGAAGCGATTGAAGTGGTTGCCGCGAAGAAGAACGTACGTCTACTTGAGTGTGGCGAATGGACAACGAAGACAACTGGCTTTGACGTGAAACGCGTGAATGGCGGTCTACTGGTTCAAGACCGCGACCAAGGCATGGTAAGCCTAGACGACCTAAAAGTGGTTTCTAAGCGCCAGCCAACAGAAGAAGAGCTAAAAGATGCACTGTTCTGCTGGAAAGTAGCGAAATACGTGAAATCTAACGCGATCGTTTACTCGAAAAGCGACATGACTATCGGTGTAGGTGCTGGCCAAATGAGCCGCGTTTACTCTGCGAAAATCGCAGGCATCAAAGCTGCAGACGAAGGTCTACAGGTTGAAGGTTGTGTAATGGCATCAGATGCATTCTTCCCATTCCGTGACGGTATCGACGCGGCTGCAGAAGCAGGCATCAAGTGTGTTATCCAACCAGGCGGTTCTATGCGTGATGACGAAGTTATTGCAGCGGCAGACGAACACGGCATGGCGATGATCTTTACCGGTATGCGTCACTTCCGCCACTAATCCTCTCGTCTTCACTGGGACGATAACTGCGTTGACGGCGTTCACTTATCCTAATCACATAGCATACTATGCTCATAGGAATAAGTTCACTTGTCGCCTTGTCCTCGTCCCATTGAATTAGAGAGGCCATACTCAGGTCTTTGCGAAATATCTGAGTTTGAGCAAACGGTATTTATAAGATTAAGGATTTTCATATGCGAGTTTTAATCATTGGTTCAGGCGGTCGTGAACATGCGCTAGGCTGGAAAGCAGCGCAAAACCCAAATGTTGAGACTATTTTCATTGCTCCAGGCAACGCAGGTACAGCACTAGAGCCAAAACTAGAGAACGTAAACATCGATGTAGAAGACATCGCTGGCCTTGTTGCTTTCGCCAAAGAGAAGGCGATTGAACTGACTATCGTTGGCCCAGAAGCACCGCTGGTTATTGGTGTGGTGGATGCGTTCCGCGAAGCGGGCTTACCAATCTTTGGTCCTACCCAAGCCGCAGCGCAGCTTGAAGGCTCTAAAGCGTTTACTAAAGACTTCCTTGCTCGTCACCAAATCCCAACCGGTGCCTACGCAAACTTCACAGAAATTGAACCAGCGCTTGCTTACGTGCGTGAGCAAGGTGCACCGATCGTGGTGAAAGCCGACGGCCTTGCTGCTGGTAAAGGCGTGATTGTGGCAATGACGCTAGAAGAAGCGGAAGACGCAATCAAAGACATGCTAGCAGGCAACGCATTTGGTGATGCTGGTAGTCGTGTCGTTATCGAAGAATTCCTAGATGGTGAAGAAGCAAGCTTCATCGTGATGGTGGATGGTGAGAACGTTCTACCAATGGCCACCAGCCAAGACCACAAACGCGTAGGCGACAAAGATACTGGTCCTAACACCGGTGGCATGGGTGCATATTCTCCTGCTCCAGTGGTGACACAAGAAATCCATAACCGCATTATGGAAGAAGTGATTTACCCAACGGTACGTGGCATGGCCGCTGAAGGTAACCCTTACACTGGTTTCCTATACGCGGGTCTGATGATCGACAAAGACGGCACTCCGAAAGTAATCGAGTACAACTGCCGCTTCGGTGATCCTGAGACACAACCTATCATGATGCGCATGGAATCGGATCTTGTTGATCTGTGTCTAGCGGCAATCGACGAGAAACTGGATCAAGCGGAATCGAAGTGGGATCCACGAGCATCGATTGGTATCGTGCTAGCAGCCGGTGGTTATCCAGCAGCGTACAACAAAGGCGACGTTATTTCGGGTCTGCCACAAGTTGAAATTGAAGGCGAAAAAGTCTTCCATGCTGGTACAGGTAACAAAGATGGCGACATCGTGACAAACGGTGGTCGTGTTCTTTGTGCAACCGCACTTGGCAACAGCGTATCAGAAGCGCAGCAGCGTGCTTACGAGCTTGCAAAACAGATCAGTTGGGATGGCATGTTCCATCGCAACGACATCGGCTACCGTGCAATTGCACGTGAGCAAGACAAATAAAAACAACATAAGTTGGCTCAAAAAACAAAAGGCGCACTCAGCGCCTTTTTTTATTGTTCTTGTTCGACAGAATTCGAAGCAATGTTTATTCAGAGATCAACGTTGGCCGAGAAACACAATCAAAGTCATCGTCATTGAGCATCAACAGTTCATCGACCATTGCTTTGTTTCGTGACTGCTTGCCGACAAAAGCCACATAACTGTCTACCGATGAGAGACGCTCGATAATAAATTTTGGCAGCGTCTGATTAAACTCGAGTGTCGAGAACACCTTACCTTTGCAGGTTTCAAACGATTGACCATTCCAATAACCTTGAATAAGGCTCTGATTGTTACGAGACTGCGCCTTAACCGATGCCACTACGTCATTCGCTTCTGCTTTGTAGCGCTCTAATTGGTCATGCTGGAGTGGTAAGACTTTACGGTTAACACGATATTGTTGGTAAACCGCTTCGCCATCTTTATTGAAACGGATGTGGATTTGAAAAGGCACCAACTCTTGTTTGGTATCAACTTGCTCGCCTTTTCGAATCAACTCTCGCAACTCACCTTCATCCCAGCGATAATCACTCTTGAACCAACCATTGTCCCCCATAGTCACATAATCAGCCGCCGTACTCACACGAGTGAGTTTCTCTGTCATCCAGTACAAGCTGCTAGCATCTCCCGCAACTTTACCACCAGAAAAATGCGTGAATTGTTCTAAATTAGGAGTTTCAACCGATGAACAGCCAAAAAGGGTAAGGCTAGATAGGAGAAGTGAAGTGAGTAGATGTTTTTTCATGAAATTGCACCGAGGCAGGATACCTCGGTGCATTCTAACTTAGTTTACTGATTCTTTCAGCGCTTTACCTGCTACGAATGCTGGTACGTTAGCTGCTGCGATTTGAATCTCGTCACCAGTCTTAGGGTTACGACCAGTACGTGCAGCGCGGTGGTTTACTTTGAATGTACCAAAACCAATTAGTTGAACTTGGTCACCCTCTTTAAGTGCGCCAGTTACACCATCAAGAGTCGCTTCAAGAGCAGCTTTTGCTTGTGCTTTTGATAGGTCTGCTTTCTCTGCGATAAAGTCGATTAATTGGGTCTTGTTCATTAGGTTTCCCTTCTCATAGGTTATCGAATTCGTCTCACTCTAAAACATAAATGCCCCATCTGGCAAAGGTTTGTAAGCGATCTTTCGATTTTCTGACGTACTTTTAGCCATAATATGAGTAATAACTCACAATTTGTTACCACATACCCCCTGAAAACCCTTGCTTTCCAAGGTATTTGGACCAATTTATAAGTCACTTTTGCGGTTATAATAGCTGCAAATAACCACTATCAAACTACATTCAAGGGCAACTATGCTGCTGTTATCCATTTATATCTCTATTGCAATCGGCATTTCGTTTATCTGTTCGGTGCTGGAGGCGGTACTGCTGAGTATCAGTCCGAGCTACATTGCGCAGCTCAATCAACAGGGGCATCCCGCAGCTGGGCAATTGGCTAAGCTGAAATCAGATATCGACCGACCACTGGCATCTATTCTGACTTTAAACACCATCGCTCACACGATCGGCGCGGCCACTGCTGGTGCACAAGCTGCGGTTGTATTTGGTAGCGAAGCATTAGGTATCTTTTCGGCAGTGCTGACATTGGCGATCTTAGTGCTTTCAGAAATCGTACCGAAGACGATTGGCGCGACCTACTGGCGCCAGTTGGCACCCGCTGCCGCGGTCGCATTGCGTTGGATGGTATGGGCGCTTACACCCTTTGTTTGGTTCTCAGAGCAAATCACCAAGCGTCTTGCTCGTAACCACGAAGCTCCAAAGATGCGTGATGAGCTGTCTGCAATGGCGATTCTGGCACGTGAAAGCGGTGAGTTTGCCGAGGGTGAATCAAAAATCTTAAGCAACTTGCTTGGCATCCAAGATGTACCCGTAACGCAGGTTATGACGCCACGACCAGTAGTATTCCGTGTCGATGCCACAATGACCATCAATGAGTTCCTAGAAAAACACAAAGATACGCCTTTCTCACGCCCATTGGTTTACAGCGAGCAGAAAGATAACATCATTGGTTTTGTGCATCGCCTTGAGTTGTTCAAACTACAACAATCAGGTTGTGGACAGAAACAGTTGGGAGCAATCATGCGCCCAATTCAAGTGGTGCTAAACAATACCACTTTACCTAAAGTATTCGACCAGATGATGACTCATCGCTTACAGCTGGCACTTGTTGTTGATGAATACGGTACCGTGCTAGGTTTGGTAACGTTGGAAGATATTTTTGAACACCTCGTAGGCGAGGAGATCATCGACGAAGCAGATAAAAGCACTGACATGCAGGAGCTGGCTTACCAACGCTGGGAAAGCTGGAAAGAAATGCACGGCGTAATCGAAAGCCGCGATGACGATGAAGAAGATAACGAGCTGGAGAAGCAGGATAAAGAGCCAGAAGCTCAAGAGCCACCGAAACCCGACTCGAAAGAATCGTAATCAGCATTAGGTATAACAGCTTAAACGCACAAACAAAAAAGGCATCCAGTTAGGATGCCTTTTTCTATTTATTCAACAATTAAAGTGCAATACCGATGTTGCTCACACCTTCTTCACGTAGCTCTTCACGCAAATCTTTAATCAAGCTGATGTCACGTTCTACCGCTTCACGCAGCGGACGGAAGATAGCCCACTGGACGTCCCACTCTTCACATACGGCTTCGTTTTCTTTCTGGTTGTCGTTAGTGATTGGCTCTGCGCCTTGTGCTTGCTCTAGATCAGCAACGGTTTGTACCGACTGTTGACTCACTTTAAGCATTGAATCGAAAAGGTAATCGCGGTCCAATAGACCATGCAGTAACGTAGACAAACCCTGACACGCGTCCATCGCTGGGTAAACGCCGTAAAAATCGAACTCATCCGCACTTGGGAACAACTCTTCTAACTTCTCCAATTGACGTTCGAAGTTAATTTTCGCGTTCTTAACTGTCAAAATTTCCCATACACTATCAAGAATCGCTCGGTAAGCACGCGGGTCAGCAAATTCTGTATTCTCACAAAACATCGCATAGTTTGGATACATGCGTTCACACAGACACGCCATAAAGGTAATTTGTTGCCAAGGTTCTAGTTTTTCTAAACGAACCTGAAGAGGATTCTTAAGCATAGTCACTCAATCATTGAAGAAAAAAACAGCGAAAGTGTACTTGATTCATCACAGGGAAAAAAGTTAATGCCGCATTCAAATCAGATTTTCCTGCTCTCAGAGCATCGCGACACCTACAAAACGTTACTGGCAGAGAAAAATCTGCCCGATCTTTGCCTCACCGACCAACCAGAAGCCGCTCAGATCGTATTAGCGGATCCACCCTTACTATCACAAAGCTTAGACGAATTTTCACAGCTTGAATGGGTGCAATCCACGTTTGCTGGTGTCAACGCCTTAACATCCCCTAGCCTTCGTCAGGACTATACTCTAACTAACGTTCGAGGCATCTTTGGTCCACTGATTGCTGAATATGTTTTGGGTTACAGTATTGCCCATTACCGCCACTTTGCCCGATACCACCAGCAACAACAAAACAAACAATGGCAGCCTCACCTATACACGTCATTACAAAGTAAAACCATGGTAATTCTTGGTACCGGTAGCATTGGGGGCTATCTGGGCAACGCCGCTAAAGCAATGGGGATAAAAACTATCGGTATTAACCGCACAGGTATCCCGACTTCAGGCGGCGAGTTTCATCAGACCTTTCATATCAATGAACTAAGTAAGGCATTTGAGCAAGCCGACATCGTTGTGAATACTCTACCAAGTACACCTGAGACGCGACAGTTACTTAATCGTCAAACGCTCAGCCAACTAAATCAGGCGTTATTGTTTAACGTAGGTCGTGGCGACGTACTGGATGAGGCAGGGTTGCTCTTCGCTCTGAAAAACCGTTGGGTAGAACACGCCTTCTTAGATGTGTTTGAGCAAGAACCGTTGTCGGTAGAGCATCCATTTTGGAAACTACCGCAAGTCACCATCACTCCACACATTGCTGCGCTGAGTTTTCCCGAGCAAGTCATCGAGATTTTTGCTGACAACTATCTACGCTGGCGCGATGGGTTTTCATTAAATTATCAAGTGGATTTCGAAAAGGGTTACTAAGAATGTCGTTAGACGAGCTATTGCAGCAAGTGAGGGCCTGCCAGATCTGCGCGGATAACTTACCTTTGGGTGCAAACCCTGTCGTGCAAGCAGCAAAAGGGGCACGCATCCTAATCATCGGTCAGGCCCCTGGCACACGTGTACACAAAACCTCGATACCTTGGAATGACCCAAGTGGTGATCGATTACGCCAATGGCTCGATATCGACAAAGACGTTTTCTACGACCCAAATAAAATTGCCATTGTCCCAATGGGATTCTGTTATCCAGGCAAAGGGAACTCTGGTGATTTACCGCCTCGTAAAGAATGTGCGCCCACTTGGCATAAAAAGATTCTTGAGCAGCTGCCCAATATAGAGCTCACTCTACTAATTGGTCAGTACTCGCAGCAGTACTATCTCACCAACAAACCAAAGACGCTCACGCAAACCGTTCAGCAATGGCAAGATTGGGAACCGGACTTTATCCCGCTCCCTCACCCATCTCCACGCAATACATTGTGGTTAAAGAAGAATCCTTGGTTTGAATCTGACGTCGTGCCATACCTTAAAAAACGCGTTCACTCGATGCTTTAGGTCACCCATGATCTAATTGCTTGTTTATCTGTACAAGAAAATTAGAACATAAAACCCGAAATCATAAGTATTTGTTTATATTAAACTTTAACATCCAGTGTACAGCTAGAGTAGTAATTAGATCATAGTAGGCCAAATACTACTAGAGCTGTACAGCCTTGAGTCTCAGATAGAAAAACTGAATTTTAGGTAAAAAAATACCGGCACTGAATGCCGGCATTTGATTTCAAAAAGTCGAAGTTACTTGTGGTACGGCTTAGATAGCTCGTGTACCGCTTCCACAAATACACCCGCGTTTTCTGGCGGCACATCCAAATGGATACCGTGACCTAGGTTGAACACATGACCAGTACCTGCATTACCAAAACCTTCTAGAATACCCGCGACTTCTTCACGGATACGCTCTGGCGAAGCGTAAAGCATTGATGGGTCCATGTTACCTTGCAGAGCCACTTTATCACCGATACGTACTTTCGCGTCTGCAATGTTGATTGTCCAGTCTAGACCAACCGCATCACAGCCCGTTGCTGCGATTTGCTCAAGCCACATGCCGCCATTCTTAGTAAACAGTGTGACTGGCACGCGACGACCGTCGTTTTCACGAATCAGACCATCTACAATCTTGTGCATGTATTGCAGTGAGAACAAATTGTAATCACGAGGCGTTAGTACGCCACCCCATGTGTCAAATACCATTACCGATTGCGCACCCGCTTTAATTTGCGCGTTTAAGTACTCGATAACGCTGTCTGCCAGCTTATCTAGAAGTAGGTGCAGAGTTTGTGGTTCCGCGTACATCATCTTCTTGATCTTGGTAAACGCTTTAGAGCTACCACCTTCGATCATATACGTCGCAAGAGTCCAAGGACTACCAGAAAAACCAATCAGCGGCACTTCACCCTTCAGGTCTTTACGGATCTGGCGTACTGCGTTCATTACGTATTGCAGTTCACCTTCAGGATCTGGCAAACCAATTTTTTCCACGTCGGCTTTGCATGTAATTGGGTTATCAAAAACAGGTCCTTCACCCGCAGCAAAACGTAAACCAAGCCCCATTGCATCTGGAATCGTTAAGATGTCCGAGAATAAGATCGCGGCATCAAGAGGAAAACGGCGTAATGGTTGAAGTGTCACTTCGGATGCTAATTCTGCATTTCGACACAAAGACATGAAATCACCCGCTTCTGCACGAGTCGCTTTGTATTCTGGTAGGTAACGACCTGCCTGGCGCATCATCCATACTGGTGTGTAATCTACCGGCTCTTTTAAAAGCGCACGCAGATAACGATCATTTTTTAATTCAGTCATTCCGTAATTCCAACTGTTAGGCTTTCTGTGAAAGGGGGTATTCTATCACTGATTTAAGTCCAATAGCTGTGTGCTTTGCAACCTGGATCAAGTTATTAACTTTTAAATCAATGCTTAATTTGCACCCAATCGATATCAGTGTTAAAAATTTGTTCGCTAGCGAAAACTACAATTATAAACTGAGTACTTAGTACTCAGCATCTCATAACGACATCTTACTTACCCCCTCCCTCTCGGAGGGTTTTTTTTATCTATTTATCAGACAATTAGAGTCTATATCTTTCAGCGTTTGTTCGATAAGTGCTCTTGCAATCGTTCCTTTAGGCGCAACAGGCGGCATCTCGTCGATACCAAACCATTGTGCATCAGACAGCTCAGTGTAGTCTGGGCTTAACTCTCCGGATTCATAATCAGCTAAAAACCCCATCATCATACTGGATGGGAAAGCCCAAGGCTGGCTGCCAAAGTAACGAATATTTTTAACGAGAATTCCCGTTTCTTCATGAATTTCTCGAGCCACGCACTCTTCTAATGTCTCACCGACTTCTAGAAAACCCGCAATAACCGTATACATACCATTTCGATGCCTTGGATGTTGGGCTAATAAGATCTGATTTTCTTTACGTACAGCAACGATAATACACGGAAATATTCTAGGATAATGAAGGGTGCGACATTCACCACACTGCATGGCTAACTGGTTATTATTAAGAAAGTTTCTTCCTCCGCACTGTGGACAAAAGCGCAAACTTTGCGTCATGTGCCCATATTGCACAGCTTTACTTAACAACATAAATAATGGCTCAGGAAAATGCAGGCAGTCACGCAGGGATACTAAAGGTAGATCATGCTCTAAATCGGCCAAGTTAAGCCACATGACGGGCGAACCAGAATACTCACCAATGGGTCTTGCACTCGTTACTGGCAGTGATAACTGCTCTGCAGACCCGAAGGGCACAGCACCATCCACCAGCCAAATTTCACTTCCTGCAACAACACACCAGTATGCATTTATCGCGCGGTTAACATCACCTTTTCTTAACATTACACCATCCCTTTGCTTGAAGTTCGTTCATTTTACTGGCAATCTAATTTCATACTAGAGTTTATCGTTAAGTAAATGTGCACTCTAAATTCTAGTAAGGACAAGAGTTTGTAATAACTTTACTAACTTTGCTTTGCAAAGGATACGTTCGCCGATGGGCGATCAGATCATGAGGGCATGGTCATGCTAAGAAAATTCAAACAAACACAAGACCAGTGGGGTGGCTCAAGTGATGTCATTGATCACTGGTTAGAGACACGACAATCCCTGATTGTTGAATATTGTAAGCTTGCAGCGCTGCAACCTTGTTCGAAAACCAATGTTATTGAACTCCCATCTCCTTCCGAACTGCAGGATTTCTGTCAGCACCTCGTTGATTACATCTCCGAAGGCCACTTTAAAATTTATGACATGGTTATGGACCGTTGGAAAGCAACCGGCTTTGTCGTGACTAATGAGATCAATCAAACCTATGGTCAAATTGTTCTAACGACTGAACCATTATTGAACTTTAACGATAAGTACTCAGAAGTGACTGAAGATGATGAATTAAATGATTTCGATTCTGATATGTGTCTCATTGGGGAAATTCTTGAGACTCGCTTTGAAGTCGAGGACTATCTGATACAGCAAATCGCAGAAAGCCTGTCTATGCCACCTGGGGCTTAGTATTTGCAAACATTTAGAAATAGAGTGAGAGAAAAGACTGACGATCATCGTCGGTCTTTTTTGTTTCTAGCTTTATCGAAAATCCCACCGGAAGAACAAAGCAGTATAAAAAACTAAAAAGGCACCCGAAGGTGCCTTTTTCTTAAGCTTTTAACGATTACTCGTTATATGACTTACTCTTCAGAAGAGAAACCAGCGTTTAGAAGTGCCGCTAGGTTATCCGTTGCTTGCTCAGCAGAAGGACCATCTTGCGCTTCAGAACGTTTAGCTTGACGCTCTTGGTGGTATGCGAAACCAGTACCAGCTGGGATCAGACGACCAACAATTACGTTCTCTTTCAGACCACGTAGGTCATCACGCTTACCAGAAACCGCAGCTTCTGTTAGTACGCGAGTTGTCTCCTGGAACGATGCCGCAGAGATGAACGACTCAGTCGCTAGAGATGCTTTAGTAATACCTAGTAGTTCACGTTCGAAACGTGCAGGCTCTTTGCCTTCAGCTTCTAGGTTACGGTTAGCAATCTTAACTTGTGAGTACTCAATCTGTTCACCAGGTAGGAACTCAGAGTCACCAGAGTGGGTAATAGTACACTTACGTAGCATCTGACGAACGATAGTTTCAATGTGCTTATCGTTAATCTTAACGCCTTGTAGACGGTAAACTTCCTGTACTTCGTTAGCAATGTACTGCGTTACCGCGTGTACGCCACGTAGACGTAGGATGTCATGTGGAGACTCTGGACCATCTGCGATCACATCACCACGTTCAACTTTTTCACCTTCGAATACGTTCAACTGACGATGCTTAGGAATCATCTCTTCGTAAGCTTCACCGCTTTCACGTGTGATCACTAGGCGACGTTTACCTTTCGTCTCTTTACCAAAGCTCACAGTACCTGTGTGCTCAGCAAGGATTGCAGGCTCTTTCGGCTTACGTGCTTCAAATAGGTCAGCAACTCGTGGAAGACCACCGGTGATATCTTTGTTACCGCCAGACTTCTGAGGAATACGTGCTAGTGTTGCACCAACACCTACTGCTGCGCCATCTTCGATGTTCACAATCGCTTTACCAGGTAGGAAGTAGTGAGCTGGCATATCAGTACCAGGGATCATTACATCGTTACCTTGCTCGTCAACAAGTTTGATAGCTGGACGCATATCTTTACCTGCTGAAGGGCGAGCTGCTGGGTCAGTTACTTCGCTTGAAGATAGACCAGTTAGGTCATCAGTTTGACGAGATACTGTTACGCCGTCGATCATATCTACGAACTGGATGCGACCTGCTACCTCGGTAATGATAGGTAGTGTGTGCGCTTCCCAGTTTGCAACTGTTTCGCCAGCTTGAACTGTATCACCATCGCCTTTGCTTAGTAGCGTACCGTAAGGCAGTTTGTGTTTCTCTTTAGTACGACCAAACTCATCAACGATAGTTAACTCTGTCGCACGAGAGGTGATAACGATCTTACCGTCATCAGCCAATACAGATTTAGCGTTGTGTAGCTTGATAGAACCGTTGTTCTTAACTTGAACACTGTTCTCTGCCGCTGCTGTCGATGCCGCACCACCGATGTGGAACGTACGCATCGTTAGCTGTGTACCTGGCTCACCGATAGACTGAGCAGCAATAACACCCACTGCTTCACCTTGGTTCACTAGGTGACCACGTGCTAGGTCACGACCGTAACATTGTGCACAACAACCGAAGTCAGAATCACACGTTACTACAGAGCGCACTTTCATGCTGTCTACTGAGTTCTCTTCCATGATTTGACACCACTTCTCATCGATCAGGGTGTTACGTGGAATAAGAACGTCTTCAGTGCCAGGTTTTAGTACGTCTTCAGCAACAACACGACCAAGAGCAAGCTCAGAAAGTGCAACTTTAACATCACCACCCTCGATGTGAGGCATCATGTCGACACCTTCGTGAGTGCCACAGTCATGTTCAGTTACAACAACGTCTTGAGCAACGTCTACTAGACGACGAGTTAGGTAACCCGAGTTCGCTGTTTTCAGTGCCGTATCCGCAAGACCCTTACGAGCACCGTGCGTTGAGATAAAGTACTGAAGTACGTTTAGACCTTCTTTAAAGTTCGCTGTGATCGGCGTTTCGATGATTGAACCATCTGGACGCGCCATCAGACCACGCATACCCGCAAGCTGACGAATCTGTGCTGCAGAACCACGAGCGCCCGAGTCCGCCATCATATAGATGCTGTTGAATGACTCTTGCTGTTCCTCTTCACCGTCACGGTTAACTACCGTTTCAGATGAAAGGTTTTCCATCATTGCTTTCGCAACACGGTCGTTGGTCGATGCCCAGATATCGATAACTTTGTTGTAGCGTTCGCCCGCAGTAACAAGACCTGATTGGTACTGTTCCTGGATTTCACGTACTTCTTCTTCCGCTTCTGCGATTTCAGTGTACTTAGCTGCAGGTACAACCATATCGTCGATACCAACAGATACACCAGAAAGTGCCGCGTATGCGAAACCTGTGTACATGATTTGGTCAGCGAAGATTACTGTGTCTTTCAGACCTAGTTTACGGTACGCCTCGTTAAGTAGGTTAGAGATTTGCTTCTTACCTAGCTTTTGGTTAACGATGCTGTACGGTAGACCAGCTGGCACGATTTGCCATAGCATTGCACGACCAACAGTGGTGTCTACCATCTTGGTTTCTGTAGTGCTGTTGCCATCTTCGTCTACAACAGTTTCTGTAATACGTACTTTAACGCGTGCGTGAAGCTCAGCTTGTTTAGTGCGGTATGCTTTCTCAGCCTCTTCTGGGCCAGAAAGGTACATGCCTTCACCTTTCACGTTGATCTTTTCACGAGTCATGTAGTACAGACCCAATACAACGTCCTGAGAAGGTACGATGATCGGATCACCTGACGCTGGCGACAGAATGTTGTTTGTCGACATCATCAGAGTACGAGCTTCAAGCTGTGCCTCTAGAGTTAGAGGTACGTGAACCGCCATTTGGTCACCATCGAAGTCCGCGTTGTACGCCGCACAAACAAGTGGGTGTAGCTGAATCGCTTTACCTTCGATCAGTACTGGTTCGAACGCCTGGATACCTAGACGGTGAAGTGTCGGTGCACGGTTCAATAGTACTGGGTGTTCACGGATTACTTCGTCTAGGATATCCCAAACGACCGCTTCTTCACGCTCTACCATTTTCTTAGCAGCTTTGATTGTAGTCGCAAGACCACGAGTCTCTAGCTTGCTGTAGATGAATGGTTTGAATAGCTCAAGTGCCATCTTCTTAGGAAGACCACACTGGTGTAGACGAAGGTATGGACCTACTGTGATTACAGAACGGCCAGAGTAGTCTACACGTTTACCTAGAAGGTTCTGACGGAAACGACCTTGTTTACCCTTGATCATATCAGCAAGAGATTTCAGAGGACGCTTGTTAGAACCTGTGATCGCACGACCACGACGACCGTTATCTAGTAGCGCATCAACAGACTCTTGCAGCATACGTTTTTCGTTACGTACGATGATGTCCGGAGCAGCTAGCTCTAGAAGACGCTTCAAACGGTTGTTACGGTTGATCACACGACGGTATAGATCGTTAAGATCAGAAGTCGCAAAGCGACCGCCATCTAGAGGTACTAGAGGACGTAGATCTGGCGGAAGTACTGGAAGTACAGTTAGGATCATCCACTCAGGGTTGTTACCCGATGCGATGAACGCTTCTACCAGCTTAAGACGCTTAGTTACTTTCTTACGCTTAGTTTCAGAGTTTGTTGTCTCTAACTCTTCACGCATTTGTTCTGCTTCAGCGTGCATATCCATAGAACCTAGTAGGTCCTTGATAGCTTCCGCACCCATCTTAGCAGTGAACTCGTCGCCCCACTCTTCTAGACGATCTAGATACTCTTCTTCAGTAAGCATCTGACCTTTTTCTAGATCAGTCATACCAGGCTCTGTTACTACGTACATTTCGAAGTACAGAACGCGTTCGATATCACGTAGAGGGATATCCATTAGTAGACCGATACGAGACGGTAGCGATTTTAGGAACCAGATGTGAGCTACTGGTGAAGCCAGTTCAATGTGGCCCATACGGTCACGACGAACTTTAGTTTGTGTAACTTCTACACCACACTTCTCACAGATAACACCACGGTGCTTCAGGCGCTTGTACTTACCACAAAGACATTCGTAGTCTTTAACTGGACCAAAGATACGCGCACAGAACAGACCATCGCGTTCAGGTTTGAACGTACGATAGTTGATCGTTTCAGGTTTTTTAACTTCACCGAAAGACCATGAACGGATCATGTCTGGTGAAGATAGACCGATTTTGATTGCATCAAATTCTTCGGTCTTATGCTGTGCTTTTAGAAAGTTTAATAAGTCTTTCACAATCAGCTCCTGTAAGGAGTTAAAAGGAGCTCACTTGCTAAAGTGAGCACCTTCTTCCAAATAATCGCTTTGATTCTCTCGACTTTCATCAAGAGAGAAAAGGATTACTCTTCGTCTTCTAGCTCGATGTTGATACCTAGCGAGCGGATCTCTTTCAACAGTACGTTGAACGATTCTGGCATGCCAGGTTCCATGCTGTGGTTACCGTCTACGATGTTCTTGTACATCTTAGTACGGCCGTTAACGTCATCCGACTTAACCGTTAGCATTTCTTGTAGCGTGTAAGCAGCACCGTATGCTTCTAGTGCCCATACTTCCATCTCACCGAAACGCTGACCACCGAACTGAGCTTTACCACCTAGTGGCTGCTGAGTTACTAGGCTGTACGAACCAGTTGAACGAGCGTGCATCTTGTCATCAACAAGGTGGTTCAGTTTCAGCATGTACATGTAACCAACAGTTACAGGACGCTCAAACGCATCACCTGTGCGACCATCAAACAGTGTTAACTGACCTGATGTTGGTAGATCTGCTAGCTCAAGAAGTGCTTTGATTGACTCTTCTGGAGCGCCATCAAATACAGGAGTCGCGATTGGTAGACCGCCACGCAAGTTCTTGATCAGAGTACGTACTTCATCATCAGATAGAGAAGCAATGTCTACTTTCTGGCGAGTGTCGCCTAGATCGTAAACTTTTTGTAGGAACTCGCGGAATTTCGCTAGTTCTTGCTGCTCTTTAACCATCTGGTTGATCTTGTCACCGATACCTTTCGCTGCCAGACCTAAGTGTACTTCTAGGATCTGACCGATGTTCATACGCGAAGGTACACCCAGTGGGTTAAGTACGATGTCTACAGGCTGACCTTTCTCATCGTATGGCATGTCTTCAACAGGGTTGATCTTAGAGATTACACCCTTGTTACCGTGACGACCCGCCATCTTATCACCAGGCTGAATGCGACGTTTAACCGCTAGGTAAACCTTAACGATCTTCAGTACACCAGGTGCTAAATCATCACCTTGAGTGATCTTACGACGCTTAGTTTCGAACTTCTTATCGAAGTCGGCTTTTAGCTCATCCCACTGCTCAGCAAGTTGCTCAAGCTGAGTTTGTAGTGCGTCATCTTCTAGCGTTAGTTCTAGCCACTTCTTACGATCAGTTGTGTCTAGTTTCGCTTCAGAGTAACCGCCTTCAATCAATACAGCTTTAACACGGTTTAGAAGGCCGCCCTCAAGAATCTGGAATTCTTCAGTTAGGTCTTTCTTCGCTTCTTTAAGCTGCATCTGTTCGATTTCAAGCGCACGCTTGTCTTTCTCTACGCCATCGCGAGTAAAGACTTGAACGTCGATGATCGTACCTGATACAGAGTTAGGTACACGTAGTGAAGTATCTTTAACGTCAGATGCTTTTTCACCGAAGATTGCACGTAGTAGCTTCTCTTCAGGCGTTAGCTGAGTTTCACCTTTAGGTGTAACTTTACCAACTAGGATGTCGCCACCCTTAACTTCAGCACCGATGTAAACGATACCTGACTCGTCTAGTTTAGACAGAGCAGACTCACCTACGTTTGGAATATCCGCTGTGATCTCTTCAGAACCAAGCTTAGTATCACGCGCCACACAAGTCAGTTCTTGGATGTGGATAGTCGTGAAACGGTCTTCTTGAACTACGCGCTCAGATACTAAGATCGAGTCTTCGAAGTTGTAACCGTTCCAAGGCATGAACGCGATACGCATGTTTTGACCAAGCGCTAGTTCACCAAGGTCTGTTGAAGGACCATCAGCAAGAACGTCACCGCGTGATACAGGCTCACCTGGCATCACACATGGGCGCTGGTTAATACATGTGTTCTGGTTAGAACGTGTGTATTTAGTCAGGTTGTAGATGTCGATACCAGCTTCACCTGGTACTAGCTCTTCTTCGTTAACTTTAACAACGATACGAGAAGCATCTACTGACTGGATTACACCACCACGTTTAGCAACTGCAGTTACACCTGAGTCAACGGCTACGTTACGTTCAATACCAGTACCAACAAGCGGTTTGTCAGCTTTCAGTGTTGGAACTGCCTGACGTTGCATGTTCGCACCCATCAATGCACGGTTCGCATCATCGTGTTCTAGGAACGGGATAAGCGATGCAGCGATAGATACAACCTGGTTTGTCGCAACGTCCATGTACTGAGCGTGCTCACGAGGGTGTAGACCAGATTCACCTTTCTGACGAGCTGTGATCAGCTCATCTGCAAAAGTACCATCTTCGTTTAGCTTAGCGTTCGCCTGTGCGATAACGAATTGGCCTTCTTCGATTGCAGATAGGTAATCTACTTCGTCTGTTACTACGCCATCTACAACGCGACGGTATGGTGTCTCTAGGAAACCGTACTCGTTACAACGCGCAAACGCAGATAGAGAGTTGATCAGACCGATGTTTGGACCTTCAGGCGTTTCGATAGGACATAGACGACCGTAGTGAGTTACGTGTACGTCACGTACTTCGAAGCCAGCACGTTCACGAGTTAGACCGCCAGGACCCAATGCAGAAATACGACGCTTGTGCGTTACTTCTGATAGCGGGTTGTTTTGGTCCATGAACTGTGAAAGCTGTGAAGAGCCAAAGAATTCTTTAACTGCCGCAGAAATTGGCTTCGCGTTGATCAAGTCTTGAGGCATGATTGCGTCAAGATCGCCTAGGCTTAGACGCTCTTTAACTGCACGCTCAACACGTACTAGACCTACACGGAACTGGTTCTCAGCCATTTCGCCTACAGAACGGATACGACGGTTGCCTAGGTGGTCGATATCGTCCACTTCGCCCTTACCGTTACGGATCGCGATCAGCTTCTTCATCACTTCGATGATATCAGTTTCATCAAGTGTGCCTTGCTCTTGAGCATCTTCACGGCCGATAGAGCTGTTGAACTTCATACGACCAACAGTCGATAGATCGTAACGCTCTTCAGAGAAGAATAGGCTTTCGAATAGAGCTTCTGCAGCTTCTTTTGTTGGCGGCTCACCAGGGCGCATCATGCGGTAGATTTCTACCAATGCAGAAATACGATCAACCGTGCTGTCGATACGTAGTGTTTCTGACATGAATGGACCATGGTCTAGATCGTTCGTGAATAGAACTTCTAGCGCTTTGTGGCCAGCCTGAGATAGGTTCGCTAGTGCTTCCAGGCTGATTTCCTGGTTAGCGTTAACAATGATCTCGCCAGTTGCTTCATTGATGTAATCTTTAGATGCAACTTTACCAACGATGTACTCAACTGGTACTTCGATGTGATCAACGCCATCTTTTTCTAGTTGGCGGATATGACGAGCTGTTACGCGACGACCCTGCTCAACGTAAACTTTACCATTTGCTTCGATGTCGAATGACGCAGTTTCACCACGTAGACGATCAGGAACCAACTCCATCAATAGAGTTTGGTCTTTCACTTCGAAGTTCACTTTCTCGAAGAAGATATCTAGGATTTCTTCTGTCGACTTACCTAGTGCTCGAAGGATGATCGATGCTGGTAGCTTACGACGGCGGTCGATACGAACGTACAAGTTATCCTTAGGATCAAACTCGAAATCAAGCCATGAACCACGGTAAGGAATAACACGTGCGTTGTATAAAACTTTACCTGAAGAGTGGGTCTTACCCTTATCGCTGTCGAAGAACACGCCTGGGCTTCGGTGCAGCTGGGATACGATAACCCTCTCGGTACCGTTGATTACGAAGGTACCATTGTCTGTCATGAGTGGAATTTCACCCATGTAGACTTCTTGTTCTTTAATGTCTTTTACAGTACCTGCTGGCGCGTCTTTATCAAAGATAACTAGGCGTAGTTTTACACGTAGTGGCTTTGAGTAAGTTACACCGCGGATTTGACATTCTTTAACGTCAAAAACTGGCTCACCAAGACGGTAGCTAACGTATTGCAGCTCAGAATTGCCGTTGTAGCTCTGAATCGGGAATACAGAACGGAAAGCGGCTTCAAGACCGTATTGACCTTCAGGATCCTGTTCGATAAATTTGTCGAACGAATCGAGCTGGATCGATAGCAGGTATGGAATGTCCAAAACTTGTGGACGAGTACCAAAGTCCTTACGGATGCGCTTTTTCTCGGTATAAGAGTAAACCATGGGGTTCCTCAGCTCGCTGATAAGTGACCCAAACTGTCCGCCCGCTCCTAGTTACTTAAGGGGGGTAAGGGACAGTGACTAATATAGCTGTTTACTGTAGTGACATTTCATTTCGTAAGAATGAAATGTTTTTTGCATGGATATCAGGCGCTTAAACAGCGGGAAAATTCGCCTATACCCTACAGCGCAAAAAGGCCGGTGGTTAAAAAACCACCAGCCAATTAGCCGTTAGGCTAAGAAACTATGCAATAATTACTTAACAGCAACAGTTGCACCAGCTTCTTCTAGCTGAGCTTTAAGAGCTTCAGCTTCTGCTTTCTCAACACCTTCTTTAAGAGGTGCTGGAGCGCCGTCTACTAGAGCTTTAGCTTCTTTAAGACCTAGGCCAGTTGCGCCACGTACTGCTTTGATTACAGCAACTTTGTTACCGCCAGCAGCTTCTAGGATTACGTCGAATTCAGTTTGCTCAGCAGCAGCTTCGCCTGCAGCAGCGCCGCCAGCTACAACAGCAGCAGCAGCAGAAACACCGAATTTCTCTTCCATTGCTTCGATTAGTTCAACAACTTGCATTACAGACATTTCTGCAACTGCGTCTAGGATTTGCTCGTTAGTAATAGACATAACAATTCTCTTTTAAGTCAACAATAAGTTTATTAAGCAACCAGTAAAAAGCAAGGCTTATGCCGCTGCTTCTTGTTTTTGATCGCGGATAGCTGCGATAGTACGCGCCAGCTTGCCAGCCGAAGCTTCTTTCATGCACATCATTAGGCGTGCAATTGCTTCGTCGTAAGTTGGTAGTGTTGCTAGTACTTCAGCGTCAGTTAAAGCGCCTTCAAATGCAGCAGCTTTGATCTCGAAATCTTTGTTCTCTTTAGCGAAGTCTTTGAAAAGACGCGCTGCAGCACCTGGGTGCTCATTAGAGAATGCGATTAGAGTAGGACCAGTGAAAGTGTCAGTTAGACACTCGTACTCAGTACCTTCAACCGCACGACGAGCAAGAGTGTTACGAACAACTCTCATGTAAACGCCAGCTTCACGAGCTTGTTTACGTAGAGAAGTCATCGCGCCAACTTGAACGCCACGAGAATCAGCTACAACTGCAGAAAGTGCACCACTGGCAGCTTCGTTGACTTCAGCAACAATTGCTTTTTTGTCTTGAAGGTTTAAAGCCATCTTGGATTTACTCCTGGTTGTCGTTACACCACTCACTATCATCACGACAGTGAGAGCTATTGAGGTGCTTCCCCAGAAGAAAGTTAACTATATTACATAGAGCTTTCTGTCAGTTCGGGCACCATCTACGTAGGATAATTAAGTTTGCTTTTACACAAACACCTACGGTCTTGGACGGAGACTGGGTCTTAATTCATTTCGAACTAGGAGACAGTTCAAAGAACCAAAGTTCAGCCCCAACCACAAATATTAGGCGCAAAATTATACACTAATTTTGCGCCTAAGCAAATAAATTATGCTTGAGTGTTCAGGCTAGCCTGATCAACAGCAACACCAGCACCCATAGTAGTAGAGATGCTTACTTTCTTCAGGAAAGTACCTTTCGCTGAAGATGGCTTAGCTTTCTTCAGAGCAACTAGAAGTGCTTCTAGGTTCTCTTTGATCTGCTCAGCAGAGAAGTTTGCTTTACCGATAGTAGTGTGGATGATGCCGTTTTTGTCGTTACGGTAACGAACCTGACCAGCTTTAGCGTTTTTAACTGCTTCAGCAACGTTAGGAGTTACAGTACCAACTTTAGGGTTTGGCATAAGACCGCGAGGACCTAGGATAGTACCTAGTTGACCTACAACGCGCATTGCATCTGGAGAAGCAACAACTACGTCAAAGTTCATTTCGCCTTTCTTAACTTGCTCAGCAAGATCTTCCATACCTACGATGTCTGCGCCAGCTTCTTTAGCTGCTTCAGCGTTAGCACCTTGAGTGAACACTGCAACGCGGATTTCGCGGCCAGTACCGTGAGGTAGTACAGTTGCACCACGTACGTTCTGGTCAGATTTACGAGCATCAATGCCAAGGTTAACAGCAACGTCTACAGACTCAACGAATTTAGCAGTCGCTAGTTCTTGAAGAAGAGCAACAGCTTCGTTGATTTCGTATTCTTTAGTTACGTCAACTTTTTCGCGGATTACGCGCATGCGCTTAGTTAGTTTTGCCATCTTATTAACCCTCTACCACTAGGCCCATTGAACGAGCAGTACCAGCGATAGAACGCTTCATCGCTTCGATGTCAGCACCAGTCATATCAGCAGCTTTAGTTTCTGCGATTTCTTGGATTTGAGCGTCAGTTACAGTACCAACTTTTTCAGTGTTTGGACGACCTGAACCAGACTTAACGCCAGCAGCTTTCTTAAGAAGAACAGCAGCAGGTGGAGTCTTAGTTACGAACGTGAAAGAACGGTCGCTGTATACTGTGATAACTACTGGAGTTGGTAGACCTTTCTCAATAGATTCTGTTTTTGCGTTGAACGCTTTACAGAATTCCATGATGTTCACACCGTGTTGACCTAGTGCAGGACCTACTGGTGGACTAGGGTTAGCCATACCAGCAGCAACTTGTAGCTTGATGTAAGCTTCAACTTTCTTAGCCATGATAATTCCTAAGTTTGGGTACAAACGCTAATCGCGGATCAGCTCCCCGTTTGTGTAAGAAACTTTTTACTTCACTTGAAGTAAAAAGGCGCGAAATTATAGTCATAATCCGCGCCTTATACAACCCTAAAAAGGTGATTTTTTATACTCTTTAACGAAGAGTCTTAGTCCAGCTTTTCAACCTGACCAAATTCAAGCTCAACTGGTGTCGCACGACCAAAGATCGATACAGACACTTTCAGGCGGCTCTTCTCGTAATCCACTTCTTCAACAGTACCGTTGAAGTCAGCAAATGGACCTTCGTTAACACGTACCACTTCACCCGCTTCGTACATTGTACGCGGACGAGGCGCTTCACTCGCTTTCTCAAGACGATTAAGAATCGCGTCAGCCTCTTTATCCGTGATAGGTGCCGGACGGTCTGAGGTACCACCAATGAAGCCCATGACACGCGGCACACTGCGTACTAGGTGCCATGATTCATCGTTCATAATCATCTGAACAAGGACGTAACCTGGGAAGAACTTACGCTCAGACTTGCGACGCTGACCCGCGCGCATTTCCACTACTTCTTCAGTAGGAACCAGTACTTCACCGAATAGCTCTTCCATGCCGTGCATTTTGATATGCTCGCGCAGAGATTGAGCTACACGACCTTCAAATCCAGAGAAGGCTTGAACCACATACCAGCGTTTTTTTGGAGCTTCACTCATGAATAAAAACCCTCTATACCCCAGTTGCTAGAGCTACTAGACGAACCATAATTCCGTCAATACCCCATAGCACTAGAGCCATTACAATACTTACAGCTAAAACGATCAGTGTTGTTTGCATGGTTTCTTGGCGAGTAGGCCAAACAACTTTACGTACTTCCATACGAGATTCTTTTGCAAAACTGATCGCTGCTTTACCTTTAGTCGTTGTTGCTGCAACGCCTAAGGCAGCTGCAATAAGAACAACAACGCCTGCAGCACGAACCACTACAGACATTTCACCATACAGGTAATTACCCACAACAGCGGCAGCTGCCAATACGAAAGCGGCTACCCACTTAAACGTATCTGCTGCGTTTGAGCTATCAGGAGTTTCAGCATTATTTGCTTTCATAAAACCAACCTGTTACAAGTCTTAATATAGACGACAACAACCCCGCTGTTGCAGGGCAAACTCCATATCGCTGAAAAAATCAGCGTACTCTTCTTAAGATTAAGCCTCTTTGCTTAATCTTGCTCTGCGCCCAACCCACTTCTGAACAAGAAAACAGCAAAAATAATGTTGAGTGCAGAAAAAGGGCATCAAATGATGCCCTTTTTGCTACTGGTTCGTCAAATCTAATTCAAGATTTTCCGAAAGCATCGCTAATTCGCTATGAATTAGTCGAAGATCTTAGCAACAACACCAGCACCTACTGTACGGCCACCTTCACGGATCGCGAAACGTAGAC
>NZ_JAWOQP010000035.1:0-38062 GCF_033337375.1 Vibrio sp. YT-17 | reverse complement strand
TAACATGAGTAGTTTTACAGGCAAAGCCGAAACGGATGATAACCACCTACTGAAGTAGGTGGTTTAGGGCTGAAAACAAAAAGCTCCCTAGGGAGCTTTTTAATGATTCTAATCAAGTGCCCAATATCTGTAGCGGCAAACTTAACAAACTATCTCCGAGAGTGGCAAAATACCAGATGATAGAAACAAAACCTCCGACAGAGACCAAGTACCAAGCCAGTGAGAATAGCTGCCCATAACGGGTTAATGGCAATAAATGGCTTTGATGTCGAGCTCTCCATTCCATCACCACTTCTAACATTCCCATTAACAATAAAAATCCTAGCAATGTCAGACCGAAATAGTAACTGATAAAAATGCCTAATAAAGCGGTCGCAATACTGCCAACTAACCCGACCCAAGTATTCATTGAGAAGATAATACTTTTGAGCACATGGCCACCATCTAATGGTAAAATAGGCAGCAGATTAAATAGGTTTAGCAAGGCGTTAAACACAGCAAGCCCAGCGAAGATCACCTCACCAGTCATCCAATAAAGCAAAGTAAAAACAACACTAAGTACTAAACCGAAAAATGGTCCCATGATTGAGATAACCACATCCTGCCAGCGCGTGTTTATCTTTTCGTCACTTAGCGCCAAACCACCTAGGAATGGAATCAAATAGATTCCTTTGGTCTTCATTCCAAAATACTTCATCGCTCTAATGTGACCATATTCATGAAAAACCAAACAAGCGATCAACGCTAGCGCGAACTCGATGGAAAATAGCCAAGAATATGCAGCGAGACTTGCAGACGCTAACGCCACTTTAATAACTTTCGCACTTTTAAGTGCTTTCATCCCAAGAGATACGAGGCCTATTACACTTAAACGCTTTTCGGATGGTGGCGTAACTTCTGGCACTTGGCGCTCGATGTCTTTTTCATTTCGACAACCTTCATTGATGAGCTCACCGTTAATTGTGACCTTGTAACTCAATTCAAACGGTTGCCATGTTAAAGAACACTCCAAATGACAGTTCAGGATTTCCTCACCCGCAGAGAGCTTAAACTGGTGTAGACAAGTCTCTGCGGTATTGTCACTGGCATCGATTTGAGACACCAACGTATTATCCCAATATAACTGCTGCCACCCAGCCATCGATCCTTCGAGCCTTAGCGAACGACCTAAAAATTCAACATTCAGTAATTCCAATGCGGTTCCTATTGCGTCTATTGAATAACTACATAGCGAGCGCGAATTATGCCTGTGAAGTGAAGAAACCGCAAAGCGAGCTATCTCTTGATTTGATCGTTATTTAACTATAAAGCTCGCAAAACAATTCTGGTCGTACCATTCTCTTCAAAAATATAACGATAATACATGCCCTTACAAGCCATCGTTTGACCTATGCATCATATTTAAAACGCAAAATACGCTCAAACTTTGACAAGTTATTAAACATACAATTAACATTACATTTACATCACCGTTGTATTTCGCGTATTAACAATTGGTGTAAGTACCACACAACAATTACAAGGACTTCGGTCCAGCATTATGACACCCTAGGAGGGTCAAGGATGAACAAGAAGCACTGCTCTCTGCTTACAATTTCAATATTGTTTGCGTGTAATGCCCACTCAGCGGGCTTCCAGGTAGCTGAACATTCGGCATCTGGTCTTGGTCGAGCATTTTCAGGTGAAGGGGCTGTCGCAGATAATGCCAGCGTCCTTGCCCGTAACCCTGCAGCAATGACACTTTTCAAAGAAGCTCAATTTTCGGGCGCGTTATCTATCATCGACCCTGAAGTCGATGTGTACGACACTGTAAACAATGAACACGCGAAAGATGTCGCTCCTTTACAGATCGTGCCAGCAGGTTATTACATCAGCCCTATCAATGATAACTGGGCTTGGGGTATCGGTATGTTCACAACATACGGTGTTGCTACCGACTATCCAAATGATATTTCCGCAGGTGATATGGCGGGTGACACTTCCCTACTTTCAGTAAACATCAACCCCAATGTCGCTTACCGTATCAACGAGTCTTTCAGTGTCGGTGGTGGTATCAACCTCGTATACGCTGAAGCAGAGCTGACTCGTCACAAAGGCGCACTCGCCGGTATTTTAGGTGGTAATAAGTCCGATAACCTTGTCGGCATGGAAGGCGAAACTTTCGCTTGGGGTTGGAATGTCGGCGCTTTATTTGAGCTAAATGAAAACAACCGTTTTGGCTTTGGCTACCGCTCTAAGGTTGATCTAGATTTTGATGACGGTGAGTTTAGTAGTTACGACTCTGGTCGAGCTTCATCACCAAAAGTTGATGGCCGTTTAAAAATCTCTCTCCCTTCAATTATCGAATTATCGGCTTTCCATCAACTGAATGAACAATGGGCTGTACATTACGGCTGGCAACAAACCGACTGGAGCACATTTAAAGAACTAAAAGCGACCAGTAACGAATGTAATGACGGAGTATGTTTCTTTAAACCTGAGAAATATGAAGACAACAATCGCTACTCCATTGGTGCAACTTACATACTTAATACAGACTGGACATTCCGTGCAGGCTTTGCGTACGACGAACAAGCAGGTGAAGCGACATTGAGTATCCCTGACAGTGACCGTTTTTGGTACAGCGCGGGCCTAACTTACGCAATGAGTGAGAATTTAACTTTCGATGCAAGCTTTGCACTTGTTAAGAGTAAATCAGGCTCTTTCACTGAGACAAATGCTCTGGGTGAAGAGATTAAGTTTGACTCAGAAGGTACTGCTTACATCAGCGCGGTACAGATGAACTACACCTTCAAATAATGGGATTACGGAGTAAACCAATGAAACACACGTTTAAATTATCAATGCTTTGTTCTGCAATCCTTCTTGCTGGTTGTGGTGATGATACCTCCAGCTCTGGTACTTCCGACAAAGTTCAATTTGAAGATGAAGTCCAAGCATTGCTTGATCGCGAAACATCCATCAGTTTTACGCTTCAAGGAGCGAACGCAGATGTACCGGCACCGTCTTACTTATTAATGGACACAAGCGATGGTACGCTTGGTCTGCCAACTGATGGCGATGATGCTTTAACCAACCCTAGAGCCTCAATGAACACGATGGATGGATGGTCAACGTCTATGCCAATCGTTCTTAACTTCAACGGCGACGGTTTTGCAACGGGCATGCTGTCGTCTGGTGTTAAAGTCATCAAGATTAACCAACGCTTAACCGAGTGGGACGGTAAATCTAACCCAATCGAAGAGGTACTCGTTCAGAATCAGGACTACGTAGTTCAAGCAAAAGGTAGCTCTCTATACATCCAGTTCTTGGCTGCACTTGATGAGTCAAGCGAGTACATTTTTGCGGTTACACAAGATGTTACTGACGTGAATGGTGAGCCAATTGGTACATCAGCAAGTTATGCGACTGGTAAATCGAAAGAAATCGTTTATGAAACTGGCGACCTTGCTTCTGTTCAAGCAGTCACTCAGGCGGTTGAAGGCATTTTTGGTCTAGCTCAAGTTAATCCTAACGACATCGTTTACTCCTCATGGTTCAGTACCCAGTCTGTAGGTGATACGTTAGCGGCAGTCAAAGGAGTAACCGCTACTGGTTTTTCTACTGGCGCAAACACACTAAATACCGTTTACAAAAATGACTCAAACGAAGGTTCAGTAGACTTATCAACGGCCTACACAATAACGCTCGGTGAAACCCAAGACTTTAGCACTGCGCTAGACTCTGACGATGACTTTAGTAAATACATTAGCGATCTAGACGCAGCTAAAACGGCAATTAAAGGCCTTTACATGCAATCAGGTGCCGATGTAAGCGTGACACAAGGTGTGGTAAGACTGCCTCATTACTTGGAAAAAGGCGCAAGCTGGAACATGCAACCAATGGTATCTGCGATGCCAAGCCTAGCGAAGCTAAGCGCAGCATTAGCGGATCCGAACGAGCAAGCAAACATGGTTCAGCAGCTATCAACAGGCGTTTTTGCAAATGATCCTGTTGATGTGACAAAGCTTGCTACAGATCCTACAGAGCAGCTAAAACTTGTTGGAGCTAAGCTTACTCTTACCGATGGTACCCAGCTTGATAGTGAGCGTATTATTACTCGCTACTCGCCTGTTCCCGTAGTGAAATCGGTTGAAGATGTCGAAGTACTGGTCTTCACACCTAAATCTGGCGTCGCGACAGACGTTGTGATTTATCAACACGGCATCACCTCAGCGAAAGAGAATGCGTACGCGTTCGCGTTCAATATGGTAAAAGCTGGTGTGGCAGTTATCGCTATTGACTTACCTATTCATGGTACGCGCAGCTTAGATGAACAACGTTCCGCAAATGCGAATGTACTGGCTTATCTAAATCTTTCCAACTTAGCCGTTGCGCGTGACAACCTACGTCAAAGTGTTCTGGATGTGTTAGGTTTGCGCGCTAGCTTGGTAGTATCTGCTCAAGGCGGTCTTTTAGCTGGAGGTCCTCTGCAAGGCTTCAACCCAATGACGGGTTCAAAAGTCAAAATGCTAGGTCATTCACTTGGCGGTATTGTAGCTACATCTGCCGTCGCAGCAGCAAACAATACATTGGGCAGCCCTTCTGCGGATGCGCTGTACACCTTTAGTTCTGCATCAGTACAGAACTCTGGTGGACAAATTGGTAATTTGTTACTGGGTTCAGACAATTACGGCCCTCAGATCAAACATAACCTCGCTTATGCAGCATCAAAAGACTATGCGAATTACGCTGATGCATCATGTGCGGATCTAGAAGATAAAACATGTTACGAAGCTTTTGAGGCTGCGGCAACGGAAGCTCAAGTAGCAGCGCTAGAAGCAGGTTTCTCACAATTTATCTATGCAGCACAGACTACACTAGACACTGTCGATCCGTTCACAAACGCTTCAGATTTAGTGGCATCTGGCTCGCTAACGACACCATTCTTTATGACAGAAGTGGATGGCGATAGCACAGTACCAAACAGCGTTCCAAATGCACCATTCGCGGGTACTGAACCGCTTGCTAATAAGCTAGGGTTGAAGACTGTGAACAGTACGGACACTACTGTGAATGCAACTGCGAGCTTTGTACAGTTTAATGCTACTGCATCGCACAGTACTTTTGCTTCGCCAAATGGCACTTTGTCTGATATTGATCATCATGTAGAGATGCAGATGGAAAACACTGACTTCTTAATGGATGACGCACTAACAGGTGTCACTAACACTTCTGTTTTGAAGTAATCGCAACACCCTTCCTACCAAAGCCCAGTTTCTACTGGGCTTTTTCATTTCAATTGTATTCAAACCCACTCATATTTCCTCTGCTATAGTTAAATCGATGTCTTTGCCTAACTCACTTGTTTAAAAGGAAAACTCTATGCGCGTATTGACTGTTATTGCCACTGTATTACTTCTTGCTGCATGCGGAAGTAGCCAATATCTGATGTCGACAAATGAAGGGAAAATTATTACCTCTTACGGTAAACCAGACCTGAACGAGGAAACGGGTATGTACGAGTATGAAGACATGGATGGTAAAGAAATGAGCATTTCAAAAGAGCAAATTGTCCAGATTGTCGAACGTTAACGACAGGCCCTCTGTAAATTAGAGGGCTATGTTCTAGCCACCCTCGCTCTACATTTACCTCTTTTAGGCTTGTAATCGTTGTAGAAATTGACACAACCAATTCATAAGCCAAAACAATTAATAGTGTCTTTTATACTTCCGTATTATTTATTTAGCGAATATTTTACATCTTCACCTTAATCAGGTTGGAGTATTGTAAAATCTAGTCTTTAATTCGCTAACACCCTTTTATTTCTCAGGATAAAGTGGATAATACCGCCACAAAATAACATTACTAAGGTGAGTCCTTATGTCTATTGAAGCTACTCTGCTTGCGCGCTGCGAGTCAAAATGTGAACTGTGTTCTTCTGAATCTCAACTAACTGCATACGCTGTCCCACCTCACGGTAATGTGACGGTTGATACTGCCATTATGGTTTGTGATAAGTGTCTGGGTGAGATCGATGAGCCAAAAGACATTAACCACTGGCGTTGTCTAAACGAAAGTATGTGGAGCCAGGTTCCTGCTGTACAAGTGACTGCATGGCGCCAACTCACTCGCCTAAACACAGAAAGCTGGGCTCAAGATGCTCTTGACATGATGTACATGGAAGAAGAGCAAATGAACTGGGCAATGAAAGGGATGTCTGCTGACGATAAAACGGTTGACTGTAACGGCACTGAACTTAAGAAAGGTGACGATGTAACAGTAATTAAAGACCTACCAGTAAAAGGCACTAACCAAGTAATCAAACAAGGTACAGTGATTCGTGGCATTAGCCTTGGCGATGATCCAAAGCTAGTTTCGGGTAAGGCAAATGGTGGTCAGTCGATGTACGTGATCGCAGAATACTGCCGCAAGAAGTAATATCGCACTTCAGTCATGTCAAAACGGGGCACCAATGGTGCCCCGTTTTTCTATACAACACCTAATCTACTCTCATGTCTACCTCCTCTAGAGTGTTTCTTTTCTAGGGCGTAGGTTGAGTAGGCATGTTTTACAAATAAAAAAATACCGGCTCATAGGCCGGTATTTCTTACACTATTTCAATATTAACGGTACATACCGATGTCTTTTTGAATATGTGCTGACAAGTCTTCTGCGTAGTAACTGCGTGGCGCAGTGTTATCTACAAATAGAATGTCCAGTAAGTGAGCAATCAGTCCTTTGAAGTTAACCGCGTAGGTTTTCTTATCCATAGAGGTTGGTAAAGCTACATTTGTCATTTGCATTGCTTGTGCCATGATTGCCTCTCTTTAAAAGCAGTAGTCTGTTTAGTTGGTTGTATATTAGTCAGTTTCTTATTGTTTAAGAAATGACAAATTTTACCCATTCAAATTAGAATTTCTAATAAAACAAACTCATTACAAAACTCAAAAATACAAATGAATAATAACGGCATAAATAATCACAATTGCTGTAATTACATTGAATAACTGAACATTACCTGCATAATCGCCCCTTAAGCAACAACATATATTTAACAATATTTTTCGTTATTTCTTTTGATTTTAGTGCTTACTTTATATTTTTTGATTAGTAATATTAACGCTAGTTTGACGCTTCGCTTTATTTTTTAGGAGTGATGCAACCACTGCCGATGTCATCACAACAACTAAAAATGTGAGAGACCATGCTGTCGGAATCTCATATTCTGTTCCAACCAATAGCATTTTTACCCCGATAAACATCATGATTACTGATAATGCTGGTTTTAAGTATACAAACTTGTCTAACATTGCTTGAAGAACAAAGTACAGCGATCGCAAACCCAGTAATGCAAATACGTTCGCGGCTAAGACTAAAAATGGCTCTCGTGTTACCGCGAATATAGCTGGTATAGAATCCAACGCAAACATAACGTCCATTACTGCAATGACACCAACAACGATCAGCATCGGTGTTGCCACCCACTTACCAGCTTGCTTTAAGATTAAGCGATTTCCTTGGTAGTCATCTGTAACTGGCAATACCTTTCGAATCAACTGCTCCGGATATGGATTAACCTCTTCTGCTTCGCCTTTGTCGCGAGCTAGCTTAACACCCGTCCAAATAAGGAAAGCAGCAAATAAGTACAATACCCAGTGATACTGTGAAAGTAACTGAGCACCAACCGCAATCATGACAGCGCGTAAAACTAGCGCACCTATCACCCCCCAAAGCAATGCTCTCGGACGCAAATGCTCCGGCACACTGTATTGTGCAAAGATGATGGCAAACACAAACAAGTTATCCACGCTTAGCGACTTCTCTAGTAAATAACCAGTTAAGAATGAAATCGTTGCTTTGTCGTTCGTATAAGCGCTATGTGGCGCGTAAAAGTCCCAGAATAAATAAATAGAACCTGCAAAAACAAAGGCAAGCAAGAACCAAAAAACACTCCAAACGATGGCTTTTTTCATCGTGATAACGCCACCACGTGTTTGATAGATATCAAGCGTAACAAGAACAAGGGTAAATAAACCAAAAGCACCATACATCGCTAATGATTCTTGAAGAGGCACCGATTGGCTCAATTGGGTGGTATTTTCGATAAGAGACATATTTCCTCCCATGGCGGAAGGACTTCGTTTGGTGACCTTCCGCAGACAATAACAACCAACAGCCACATAACGATTATGTGCTGCTAGTCAATGAATGCGTTGGTCTCGTTGAAGTGTTAACGTGAATGAACCACGTAACACCTTTACTTACCGGATAAGCTGATGCTTAACGAGATGACGATAAGTAAACTTGCGCTAACTACTCCCCAAACGCCGACATAATAACGCCGAGCGTCAGGCTTTCCAACAAAAAAACCTTGTCTTATCGAAATAAAATTCTTATCAAAAATCAGGAAGCACTATAAAAAGAAAGAAATGGATTCAACCACCTGAACTTTAGTAAACAGACAAAAAGCAGCAAATGGATCAAGACAAACTCTTCATTGGTTAGAGCCCTAACGGGGAAGATAGATACAAAAAAGGAGCATTACTGCTCCCTTTTGTAACATCCACATTCTTAGCAATTCAAAAGCCGCTTAGAGGCACAAAGTAGACCAGTGTTGACCAAATTGCGATCCAGGCAACCACGACTGCCGTATCTGCCCAATCTTTATTCCACATACTGCCATCCTCATCAACCCATGTAGTAAGTGGAGAGCAGCAAAATCAATACCAGTATCTATTATCGACGTCGCTTTGTGTAAAGTTTGTGACTTTGATTCAAACAGTTTGGCTCATCGGTCAGGAGTTCAATAAAACAATCAGCCATGGACAAACTGGTCACACGCCCTTCTCCTTTCATCTCCTGCAATGCGTCGTACCCCTCTTTCCCTTTCATCGTATAGGCAGAAGAAGTCCCTCGATACCAAACATCATCTTGAACACCAACCCATTGTTTGCCATCAAAAATCACTAATGATTGAACTCTTTCACCTTTTGGGGCATCTGCGTGGTACTCGAAGTTTAAATTGTAAGTGTACGGATAACTGCCAGATCCAGTGCCTTCTACGCCATTGTTGAGTGCATTATTTATCGCGCCTTCAAGTGCACGGCGAATAGCGCTGCCTTTTACATCGTAAAAGCCGATAGGAACGGCAAAAGGCAACAGCCGTCCGGCAATGTCTGCCACTGTAATGTTGCCAGGGTTCAAAGAGGTTCGCACGCCACCCGCATTATGAATTGCAAATTGAACGTCATATCCACGTTTGTTTAAACAGTGCAGAAATGATCGGGCAACGGAGGAAGCCAACTCACTCTCACCAAATTCATCGGGAATTCTCACATGACGCTTTTTGGTGTCAACACTAGCAATGACTTGTGACTGTAACTGCCTGACCTGAGGAATATATTTATCGCTCAGGATCGCTTGAGTTTCCGGGTGTTTCTTACAAACCACGACATTCGGTTGACCATGGATGAAGTCGCACGCGGTTTCGAATACACCTTGGTCGAGCTGTTGGTTTAGCGTCGAGTCCCAAAAAATACGTCGACCAAGCAACAGTTCATTTTGTCCACTCAACATCGTTGCTTTACCGTGTTCATCAAACTCAATGACGCAGTGCCCCATTGTCAAAGCATGGAAACCCGCTTGCACCACATAGGTATCATTAATTTTGATACCGTAGGGATCGTCTTGTCCTAACCCTATTGATGAAAAATCACCTTGCAACCGGTGGCTGTGTCCACCAACAATTATACCAATACCTGCGACTTGCTCAGCTAACTCTAAATCACCTTCATAACCTAAGTGGCTCAGAAGAATAATATTTTTTATACCTGATGAATGGATTTGTTTTACGGTCGCCTTGGCGGTTTCAATTGCTGAGTGAAAAGGCGTGTCTGCATCAGGGTTTGCGATGTCGCTCATTTTATCTATGGATAATCCGAAAATCGCGACCCGCTCACCATGGAATTCTTTAACAATGTATTGAGCGCTCTGTGTATCCGGTTGGTAACTAAATACATCCTTACAATCACTGATACGGTGAGGTTTTTTAAGTGATTCATTGGATAAATCCCAGTTGCCAGCAAGCAATGGGAACTGAGTACGTTGGCAAAACAATGCAACTGGCTCATTCCCCATATCTAATTCATGGTTACCTAACGCCATTGCATCAATCTTTAATGCGTTCAATAAGTCGGCATTGGCTTTGCCTTTAAATAGTGAGAAATACAGCGTGCCTTGGAAGCAATCTCCGGCATGGAGGAACAACATTCCATGACCTTGGCGCTGAGCATCATCTCTTAACTGCTCGACTCTGGTTGCGATACGAGAAAAGCCGCCAGCACTGACATAGGGTTCTAGCGTGAGTTCATTGTTTATCTTAAGCTTTAACTGTAATGACGTTGGTTCAAAGTAGGAATGTGTGTCATTGATGTGTGCCAGTTTGATTCTCACTGGCTTATGATTGTTATTCATCTTCATCTTCTCTTTTTTCATTCCTTATAATAATAAGAAGTGAATCATGACAGAATCATGAATTTTATGAAACTGCGATTTAGGATTTCATGTTTAAGTGATCACGATGCTGTCCCCCAGCTTTGAAAGCAAGCCTCGCTTGTAACGGTCTCTATTCAGTAAGAGGCTCTCGTAATTTTGTGAACTGAGCTTAACTCAAAAATTCCGAATTCATATATGCTTAGGAGTAGCAAAATAACTCTCGATAATTCAAATAATTGCAAGGAGGATTGAGATGAGACTAGAACGCATCGAAATCTCCGGGTTTAGAGGCATCAAACGCCTTTCACTCTCTTTTGACGAACTCACCACGCTTATCGGTGAAAACACGTGGGGCAAATCATCATTGCTCGATGCCCTTTCCATCGCACTACCTGCCAATGGCTCATTGTATCAATTCAAACTGAAAGATTTTCACGTTGACTACTCAATTTCTCATCCACAAACACAACACTTACAGATCATTGTTTGTTTTAAAGCACAGGATAAAAACGAAGTAAAAGCGGGACGCTACAGACGCATAAAGCCTACATGGTGCACCAACGAAGATGGTGAGCAAGTCATTTACTATCGTATTAGTGCGTCTCGCGATGAGCACGGCATTAATACAAAGTACGCGTTTTTGGATCATAACGGCAAACCCAAAAAACTTCACCACTCAGAGAAACTCGCTATTGAGTTAATGACACTTCACCCTGTAATCCGACTACGTGACTCCCGACGCTTCCCAGATTTAAACCATGTCAACGGCGATGGTAAAAATGCTCGGATTGAAAAACGAATCAACAACACCTGTCGACGCTTATTGGCTATGCCTGGCCATGTGAATAAAGGTGAGATTCGTAGTAGCCTCGACTCAATGCAAACGCTTGTTGAACACTATTTCGCGTTCAGAAGTGTCAGTAAAGGCAACCCACGCAAACCTCGTGATGGTCTTTTCTATACAAGCCCTTCCTCTGATAAAGGCTTGAGTCAGTTCTTGAAAGAAACCAATGACAAACAAAGCCGCTTGCTCTTAATGGGGTTACTCAATGCCTATCTTCAAGCTAAGGGCCCCACTGATTTAAGGCGCTGTGCGAGACCAATACTGATCATTGAAGATCCAGAAGGTCGACTGCATCCAACTCATCTAGCGAGAGCGTGGTCCTTATTGCAATTATTGCCAATGCAAAAGATATTAACCACCAACAGTGGCACGTTACTCGGTTCTGTTCCACTGTATTCAATTCGACGTTTAATTCGGCTATCAGACAGAACCATCGCTAAGAGTTTAAACTCAACAAAGTTTGGTCGAGATGAGTTGCGCCGAATTGGTTTCCATATTCGTTTTCATCGTTCAGGAGCATTATTTGCGCGGTGCTGGTTACTTGTTGAGGGCGAAACCGAAGTTTGGCTTTTTCATGAACTGGCTCGTCAATGCGGGTATGACTTGGCTGCCGAAGGGGTTCAAATCGTTGAGTTTGCTCAATCAGGTCTAAAATCACTCATCAAAGTAGCAAAAGAGTTTGGTATTGATTGGCATGTCGTTACCGATGGCGACCCAGCAGGGAAAAAGTACGCGCATGCAGTACGAGCACAGCTCGACCATGATCAGCAAAGGCATCGACTTACGGAATTACCCGACCGAGACATCGAGCACTTTCTGTACAACAATGGGTTTGAACTTTTCTTTAAGGACATCATCAAAGTTCCTCATGACCACCCTATCCCTGCTAAAAAAGTCGTAAATCGTGTTTTGAAAAAACATGCAAAACCGGACTTAGCTTTGGCTATTGTTTCTCATTGTGAAGAGAAAGGCATGGAGTGTATTCCTGTTCTTCTGCGCTGGACACTTAAACGCGTTGTTACCATGGCCAACGGCAATACATGAGTTAGGCGTATTTTACACTCAGCGTATTGTCTTGTAATACAAAAAAAGCACACCAATTTGGTGTGCTTGTATCAAACATCATTAATTTTGATTAAGGGTATTGAGAGGGATAAAACTCAATACACAGTGGATACCAATAAGATCGGGGGTTCACTACTGTGCTTGCTCAGCAAGCGAAGATGAAGTAGCGGTTGATTTCGTATGCAACCATAGCCCTGTCGCTTTCATTAGATAGCCAAACACACCACCTAGCAACAACGATGGAATAACAAGTTGCCAGTTTCCGTCAGCCGCAAATGTTGCGCATGAACCAATAAAAGTACCAGGGATGTACGCGAGCCAAGCCTGTTTAGCTTGAATACACATGAAGAATGCCACAATAGCGGTAATCACATAGCCAATAATTTCCAACCCCACGTAAGTGGAACCGTGAATAATTACCATTGCCCAGAATACGCCTGTCATATTGGTGATTAAGCTGATGCCTAGTCCTTTCAATCCGCTCGTTGGCGCTGCAAAGTAGCTCGTGCAACCTAAAAAACCAGCCCAAGAAAGCAAACCTAAAGAGATGGCGATCCAACCCCATACGCCAGATAAAATTCCAGTAGTGATAGAAATAGCTAAAAGTGTCGTCATGGTAGTCATACCTGCTCGGCTATTATCGTACCTATATGGTTCAATAACTGCCTTCATACATTGAAATCAAGGACACATGTTAGATACATCAGCTCAGCTTATCGGTGATATTGATCACAATAAGATATTATTATTTTCACAATTTACATTAAAAGTTTGACGCAACCGATAAATCAACAGATTTAGGGAATAAACCCAACTCATCTCGTAGGCATGTTTAATCAACCTTTAAAGAACTGAAGGCTTCCCTTTCATCATTCGCAGTCCCTCTCTTTTAATGCAGTCGACTAATGGGTTTTCTGCCATATCTGAACGCCATATAAATGAAAGCGTCCTTTCCATTTTTAACTCAGGTACATTTAATGCCACAAGATGACCTGCTTCTATATATCGCTCTACATCTAAATACGGTAAGCAAGTAAGGTACTGACCATTAGCAACTAAACTACGTAACACCGGAACGTGTTCGTACTCGCGCCACACATCCAAATCTTCAATAAGGTGGTGAATAGAACTATCAAATGTTTTTCGTGTGCCAGAGCCATGTTCTCTTAGTACCCACTTCGCTTGCTCTAACTGCGCAAGGCTAACAGACTGATTACGCGCAAAAGGATGATGAGAAGCTGCGACAACAGTAAGATGATCACGACACCATACTTCTTGGTGTAAACGGTTATCATCACAGCGCCCTTCAATAATCCCTAAGTCATACTTGTAATCTAATACCCCATCAATCACTCCTTTCGTACTTTGTACACCGAGAGAAATACGCATTTCTGGAAAGTCATTATCAATGATACTGATAAGGTCGGGAACTAAGTGCTCTGCTGGGGTTTGACTCGCTCCCATACGAATCTCACCACTCAATAAATGTTGCTCATAGAAGCCCATTTCAATCTGCAATGCGTCTTGTAGCAAGCGTTTTGCTTTTGGTCGTAACCACATCCCCCAATGGGTTAACGCCATTTGCTTGCCTTGCCTCTCAAACAACGGCCTGCCAAGCATCTTCTCTAATTGCGCAAGCGACATACTCGTTGCTGATTGTGTCAAAGCCAATTTTTCTGCGGCTTGGCTTACACTGCCGGTATCTGCAACTGCGTCGAAAACCGCTAATTGCTTAAGTGAGTAGCGCAAAGTGTCCTCCATTATTAGTGGGTATTTCCCAATCCCCACAATTGTTAAAGCATGCCCCAATAAGCAATAGAGTTCATTTTACCTAGCCCCGTAAAGTTATCAATTAATTTGATGAGGTTTCTAAATATTATCAATTTTACCTTACTAACCGTTCTCCCTATTCTGAGTACGCGGTTCGGGAACACCGCAAGCCTCAATGGTTTTGAAACCGAAGTCATTGAGGCTCTTAATAAAAACAACAATTTCATTTTTGAGTTAATAACCAAGGATTTTTTATGCGATTACAAATTAAGGAGTCAATATGGCGGTGACCAGTTCTCAAAATCACCAGTATTTTTCTCCAAAAGAGATGATGGTTGAAGCGGAAAAATTTGCGTTAAGTAAGGCAAACAAAACCAGCAGTATGACATTAAGCCTCGCCATTATGGCCGGCGCGTTCATCGGGTTAGCATTCTTGTTTTACATCACAGTGACCACCGGTAGTACGGGCGCTGGTTGGGGCTTGAGCCGCCTAGCTGGTGGACTCGCATTTAGCATGGGATTGATCCTCATAGTGATCTGCGGTGGTGAATTATTTACCAGCTCCGTCCTATCCAGTATTTCTTGGGCCAATAAGCAAATATCGTTCGGTAAGATGCTTTCGATCTGGGGCAAAGTTTACGTTGGTAACTTTATTGGTGCGATGTTCCTACTTGCGCTGGTTACTGCTGCTGGTCTTTATCAGATGGATGGCGGTCAATGGGGATTAAATGCGCTTAACATCGCACAACACAAACTTCACCACACTCTCATTCAAGCGTTTGCACTCGGTATTCTCTGTAACCTGTTGGTCTGCCTAGCGATTTGGCTGACATTTAGTTCTGCAAATGCAATGACAAAAGCAGCAATGACAATTTTGCCTGTGGCAATGTTTGTCAGCAGCGGTTTTGAGCACTGTGTTGCGAACATGTTTATGGTTCCACTTGGTATTGTTATCGCGAATTTTGCACCTGAATCTTTTTGGGCATCTGTCGGTGTGCCCGCGTCACAATACACAGACCTAAACATTAGCCACTTTATTACCGCTAACTTAATTCCTGTCACGCTTGGCAACATCGTCGGCGGAGCGGTATTAGTTGGCCTTTCAAACTGGTGTATTTTTCGCCGACCAGAACTAAAAGCAGCGAATATTTCTTCTATCACTAAAACTACAACACTGTCGTCAGTTAAGGATTTCACTATGAAAAATGCCTCTTTTGTTAAAGACATTATGAACCAAAAACCAGTCACCATTCGTGCAGAAACGCCAATTGCAGCCGCGCTGGATGTGTTACTTGATAACAACGTAACTAGCGCACCTGTTGTAGACGTACAAAATCGATTAGTTGGCTTCTTCTCTGCTCACGATGTGATGGTAGAACTATGGTGTGAGGACTACATTCCGGTGAAAGACCAAAAAGTCGTCGACATCATGAGCCGAGATGTGGTCGCAATTGACGCTGGAGATCGTCTCGTTGATGTTGTGGAATTCCTATGTATCGATAAAGAGCAGTTGTACCCAGCGAGCAGTATGGGTATTGCCACTCGCTTGACGTCTTTGTCTCTCGAAGAACGCGCTAAAAGTATCAAAGTAAGTAAACCACAAGTGCTTCCTGTGCTTGAAAATGGGCAGATGGTCGGGGTGGTTACTCGTACTGAAGTATTAAAAGCACTACGCCCGATTTTTGGTGAGCGTTTAAACTTAGTGGAAAAAAGTGAGTTAGAAACAGCGTAATTCGCTAAACATTTACAACGTCTATTGGCTTTCAATCGCTATCACTGACTGGTTTATCGATGTTAGTGATGTGATTAAGATAATAAAAAAGCGCTCTTCAAGTGAAGAGCGCTTTTAGTGTATCTAAAAGGAACTAATTACTTCTTAATACCTTCGATATGAAGTTCCATATCGACGTAGCTTGAAGCACCCATTACTGGGATGTCAAAGTCAGCAAGCTCTAGGCGAGTGTTGCCAACAAAGCCAGCGCGCTCGCCGCCCCATGGGTCACTGCCAGCACCAACGAATTCAGCCTCAATAGTAATAGGCTTAGTAACACCGTGTAGCGTTAGATCACCAGTTACATCTAGTTTGCCATTGCCTTTATCAACCACTTTTGTGCTCGTAAAGGTTGCTTCACTGTATTTGCCAGCATCGATGAAGTCACCACTACGAATGTGTTTGTCACGTTCAGCATGGTTTGAATCTAGGCTGGTTGTATCAACAACAACATTTACTTTTGAGTCAGTAATGTTGTTTTCATCAAAAGAAAAGTCACCAGAAAATGTATTGAAACGACCTTTGATGAAACTGTAACCCAAATGGCTAACTTTAAAGTTGATTGAAGCGTGAGCACCTTTGGTATCGATGACATAATCTGCAGCTTGCGCACCAAATGGCAGTGCCATAGCGATAGCTAATCCTGTAGCGAGAAGTGACTTTTTCATTTTGAAGCTCCTAACATTTTTCTTAATGTGTTGTCTTTATCGATAAAGTGGTGTTTTAGTGCAGCAATAGCATGTAAACCTGCAATCAGGATGACTGCCCAAGCTGCATAGAAGTGAATCTCACCTGCAATATCTGATTGGCCTGGGAATAACTCTCCCGCTCCTGGCACGGTGAACCAATTAAACACTTCGATGCCGCGTCCATCAGACGTTGAAATGAGGTAACCTGAAACAAAGATGGTGACCAATAGTAGGTACATGACACCATGCGCTGCTTTAGCAGCAAGCACTTCGTAACGTTTGCCTTCTACCTTTGGTGACGCCGTCACATGTTTCCATACGATGCGTGCCAAAGTTAAAATAGCGAGTAAAATACCGACAGAGCGATGGTAATGCGGCGCAGTTCGATACCATTCGCTGTAATAGCTAAGGTCGACCATCCACAAACCCACTGCAAATAGACCAATAATGCACAGCGCTGATAACCAATGCATCACGCGTGCAGTAAGGTTGTAATTCTTTACCAGTGTATCCATCTCAAGTTCCTAGATATATTCCTAAGTTAATGCTGAGCAAGAAACACTACATTAACCTATTTACGTCATATGAAACAGATTATTTACCATCATTTACATCCAGCCAATGGTACCGTATCTATCAAGTTGTTCGAATTTTTTGAAGGAACTTTAAATCGTTTGTAAAACTGAAACTTACAGCTTAACTTCTTGTTCTATCTCATACAGCTCTTCGGAAACTTCTAACATTCTGCGTTCAACCAGTAACTTAGCATCTTCAACACCCTTGTTATAGTAAATTGGCCCTAGTTTTTCTGTAATAAAATCAATTAGAAACTCACTATCGAACTGGCCAATTTCAACATCTAGCTCGTCTTGCATGTAATCTTGAATAGCGGTGGCCAGCGCCTCTTTTTGTGCGCGTTCTAGCTTTATCATTTTTTCCCTTTCAAATTTTTGTTCAACTTCTGCTTCTTTCGTGTTGTTCTATTAAAGATTAGACACGGTCATTTGTGAGAAATTTGGTGTTTAGATCAAGAAGTTGCCGAAGTAAATTAGTCTATTCTCAAAAGACTATGCTAACCTTTTGCAGTTCGTTTTGTAATTATTAAGGGATATTCTTTGCTACTCGACCTAGTTATTCAAAGTGTTAATGATTTTCAAGACGACTGTCTTAAGCTGTGTGAAAAGCATTACCCTGCGGTGCATAACCAAGGCATGAGTGAGCATCATCTTGGTCTCGCGTTTTCAAGAAGGATGGAACATACTTTTCGTCACTTTGGATACAACTGCGTGATAAAGCCAATCGAAGTGTTGGATTCTCCAGACCTTCCCCATCACTATCGAATTTCATCCGACATTGGCACTGTCTGGGTTCTGAGTCACCATATGGTCAGTGCCGGAAAATCTTGCCGGGAAAACTTACTCTCATCAATTACGGAATGGCAGAGTGAATATGGCTATGCCTTACAGCCTAATGACCTACTCTTTTTGGTTTGCGATCATTGGATAAGTCGCAGCAAAACGAGCCGAGAATTACTTCATTGGTGGATGGGTGAACTACCCGATCAGATCAACGAATACACAGAACAAGGAATCACACTGTACACCAGCGAGTCGCAACTCACGCAATCTTTGGACACTCGATTCGGTATTAGCCCTTGTTACATTAAGTTTGGGCATCCTTTACGGCGTTCGAACAAACAGCAGTTAGTCAGAAAATATTTGCAGTTGTATGCCGTACTGCAATGGTAGCATCAAATTGAAGTGCTGAGATTATCAATTATTTCATCAATTTGTTTGATATCACTCGACAAAACTACCCATCCATTACCATCGTTCTTGCTTGAGTTAATGAGCACACTTAGATTCATTGCCAATGAAATAGAAAAATTAGCGCGATAACGCTGATGTTGAGACATTGATTTAGGTTGTGGTAACAATGATGAGCATCTCGCAACTACTTAGTTGCATCCGGAAACAAGCCGACGGGCAGTATATTGCGAAATACGCGAACTTCACTCTCCGCAGTGTCTTTCAACCCATATATAAGAACGATATTTCCATCGTTGGCCTTGAAGCACTGGTAAGAATTAGCAATGCCAATGGCAACATGGTTAGGCCAGATCAGTTTTTCCAATCCAAAGCGACTCCCACTCAAGATTTGCTCAATGTTGAACGCTTAAGTCGCCTAATCCATATCAAAAATTTCTCTCAGTCTCGCTTTCACACAAAACAATTGTTTCTCAATGTATTACCGGTAGCGGCAGAGATACTAGTCAAAGACATCACGTATAACCGACTGCTAAAACAAACCATTTATGAATCGCATTTGATGAATGAACAAATCGTCATGGAGTTACTTGAATTGAAGGTGGAGGATGAACTCTCTTTGTCTCAAGCTGCTCGGGAGTTAAGTCTTGAAGGATTTAAATTAGCGATTGACGATTATGGCGTCAATGCATCGACAACTGAGCGAGTGAGAAGCGTTTGCCCAGATATAATCAAGATGGATCGCTCTTTATTGCTAAGGTATGAAAACGGTGATTTTAAAGCGCTTAACGATGCATTATCACTCGCAAAAGCGTTATGCTCTAAAACCGTTATCGAAGGAATTGAAACCGAGCATCAACTTCGCTTAATGAAAAAGCTCGGTTTCGATATGTATCAAGGGTACCTACTTGCTATCCCCCAAACGTTAGACGCCTATGAAGAGGCAAAAACAGCCTGACTATGTAAGAACAAAAGTTTGCGCGGTTTAGCGAGAGCTACGTGATTTACCACGATTCTTATGAATCGCCAATTTTGCTTTTAGCTTACGCTTCTCAGATGAACGACTACGACGACGCCCACCCCCATTTTGTTCAGGCTCAATTTCTTCTACAAGACTTGGTTCGAAACCTGCCAGCCATTCTTGGGGTAAGCGTTGATCAAGCAGATTCTCGATAGCTTGCAACAAGTACTCCTCATCTCGACTCATCAGAGAAACCGCCAAACCTGACTTTCCTGCTCTTCCAGTGCGGCCAATTCGATGGACATAATCTTCTGCTTTGAATGGCATATCAAAGTTCACGACTTGTTCTAGCTCTTGAATGTCTAACCCTCGTGCTGCCACATCGGTTGCAATCAAAGCACGTACCTTACCTTGTTTAAATTCATCCAAAGCTCTTTGGCGGGCACCTTGTGATTTATCGCCGTTGATAGAAACCGCTTTGATGCCATCTAACTTGAGCTCTTTCGCTAACTCATCACTGCCTTGCTTCGTTTTTGTAAATACAAGCACTTGCTGCCAATTCCGCGAGCCAATTAAGTACGCTAGCAATTCACGTTTCCGTTTTTTATCCACTGGATAAACCATTTGTGTTACCGTTTCAGCAGTCGTATTTGCTGGTGAAACTTCGACTTCAACTGGCGATTCCATGAGTTTATACGCAATAGTTTTGATTCGCTTCTCAAATGTCGCAGAGAACAATAGGATCTGTTTCTCAGCAGGCAAACGTCGGAAGATGCGCTGCAAGTCAGGCCAAAATCCCATATCTAACATACGGTCGGCTTCGTCTAACACGAGCATACCGGTTTTAGAGATGTTTACGTTACCATTAAACAGGTGATCCAAAAGGCGGCCTGGCGTGGCAATCAAAATATCAGCACCCTCTTCTAACTTTCTCTTTTGTACGCCAATGCTTGTACCACCATAAACACACACGATGCGAAGTTCTGTTTCTGCCGAGTACTGATTCAAATTATCAAATACCTGCTGTGCAAGCTCGCGTGTTGGAACCAAAATCAATGCTTGAGGTGTGCCGTTAAGTTTCTTTTGCTGAACGGTTTGTATGATAGGTAAACCAAACGCAGCCGTTTTTCCCGTACCAGTTTGTGCAGCAGCAAGTAAGTTTTTTCCTGCAAGGACGTGTGGAATTGACTTTTCTTGCACTGGTGTTGGCGTCACGATATTTAGATTGCCTAGCGTCTCGATTAGCTTTTGTTCGATGCCTAAATCAGCAAAATTAACAGACATGTGTAACCTCATTATTTTTGGAGCGCAGAGTTTACCAGAGCCCCTAAAGCCATACTACTTTTCTATCTCATTGAGTTGAGTCATTAAGCTGTTGCTGAAAGTCATACGACTGGCGCAAAACATCTCGATAAAGTGACGAGAACTTCTCTTCTAATTCGGTGTAATCACTTTCAATCACTTTAAATGTTGTGGTTAAGTCTGCCATTCTAGGGCTTCTTTGCGACATCCGATGTAGTGCAAATTCTATATTGTCTAGATCTTGATAGGATTGAAGCCATCGGCCATGCCACATTCTGCTGTGGAGCACCAAAAAACGTGGCGGCAAATGTTCATGAACCTCTCGGTTTACTCGCTCGTATGCCGTTTGGACAAAGTGTTCGAGAGGCACGGAATGAAAGTCGTTCCAGTGTTTTGCGAGGCAATGATCCCAAAACATATCCAAAGCGATAGGTGCAAAACGTCTCGCAATACCAGTGAAATGAGGCTTACATTCGTTGACGATTGGATGATGGTCAGTAATACGGTCAACAAATCTATGTAATCTGATACCATTTGAGATATCGCGATCATACAGCTTGCTTGGATCTCCTTTTACGAAGTCTCCAAGCAAGTTTCCCAATAAATGGCTGTTACTGTGATCTGCGATATGCAGGTGGGCTAGAAAGTTCATTCGACGCCAGTTTTGGCCTCTAGGGCTTGGTGTGACATGAACCTAGTATAACGTCAATTACGACGAGATGAGAGTGTTCCGCTATTCGGCTTCGTTGTCTGAGCCAACGTATTCCGACAAGATAATGCCAATTTCAAGCGCATCTAGCAGCTCTAGGCTCTCATCGTTTTGGTATTGGTCGCTCATTGTGACCTCCTTTATTTTAAGCTCTCTTGCTTTTACTCGCTGACGGCCTGACTCTTGCCATATCCACATCAGCAACTCCTTTTTATAGTCTTTATATGACACATTCATGACAGCGAGAAGTAAAGATTTAAAAACCTATGAGCATAATCAAAAGTAAACGATTGCAATTAGATTTCATATCCGCTTAACACTTTAGAGAAATGACTCTTTTATCAAAATTCATGTCAATTTAAAGATATAACATACTGTTATAGGCGTCCTTAGATCTCATTTCTTAAACTAAATTTAGTATTCGTTACATATTTTGCTGATTAACTTCGCATATTTTGTTTCGATATAGCAATAGATTTGGTCAATATCTTTTATCTCTAATGGAGCTTTAAATGAGAGAAGTTGAGTTTAGAACGATAGACAGGCTGTTTATCAAGATGTCTATCAACGACAAAATGTGGGTTATATTCCTACTATTTTTAGTAGCCCTCACTTCAGTGGCTGGAAGCCGCTACTTCAATGAAATACAACAATTTGAGCAGCAAGCCATCTCGGCGAGCGAAGCGAAGCTTTCTGGTATCGTTGATGCTCAATCAAACCGCGCTACAGAAATTGACGGCGTATCGAAATCGAACCGCGTAAGCGAGAGTTCTTTTGTCGATGGGTCTGTCACCGCTTATGCCAAGTTGCATTCTGGGGAAGTGATTAAGCTGACTCAAAATGTGTCCACACAATACGAATCGTTAAAATCATCAGCTCTATCGTCACTATTACTCAGCTTCTTATGGGTTATTCCTTTTGCCCTATTCTCTTACTGGGTGGCAACGTTTATCGGAGGAGCTCTGTGGGTTTTATATACAACAACCGAAAAAATTGGTGACGGTGACTTAACCTCTCGTCTTGGTTTCCATCCAGGTCGAGATGAATTCGGTACCATCGGCTGTGCGCTAGACAAGTCCATGGATACCTTAAGTGAACTGGTTAATAGTGTTAAAAATAATGCAACGATGTTGAGCGAGACATCTTCTGCATTCGAAAAAGATATGCAGTTGAGTGAAACCCAGATATCTCATCAATATCAAACGCTTGATTCAGTCGCGACGGCAATGGAAGAAATGACAGCCTCTGCAAAGGAGGTATCAAGTATTTCTCAACAAGCAACGACGCAGTCAGACCAAGATGCCCAGAAGATCGAACTAAGCAGAAGCCGTGTACAAAACGTGATTGGCGAGATAGAGACGTTATCTAGCTATATTGAACAAGCCTCTACGTCAGTAACCAATTTAAACGAGAATACGACGCAGATTAATGACGTGATCACAACGATTAACGCCATTTCAGAACAAACTAATCTGTTGGCACTAAACGCAGCAATCGAAGCAGCCCGTGCTGGTGAACAAGGTCGTGGATTTGCAGTGGTTGCCGATGAAGTACGTACATTAGCAAGCAGAACTCAACAGGCAACAGTAGAGATCCAAGCCATGATTGAGAAGCTTCAAATAGAGAGTCAGAACATTGCTTCAATCACCAACCGAACCGTTCAGCAAGCTCAAACCAGCAGCCAGCTTATTGATGAAATCGGCCATGATGTTACCTCTATTGCCGAGTCAGCACGCTCATTAATGGACATGAGCATTCAGATTTCCACATCTGCTGAAGAACAAAGCGCAGTGGCTAACGATATTGCATCGGAACTTTCAGAAATTCGTAGTCAATCAAGCACAATCAGAGAAGTGGCGGAGCAATCTACCGCTGGCGTCGCTAATCTCACGCAAGCCTCCGTTTCTCTTGGTGAGATATTACAACGCTACCGCACCGCATAACGTTGTGGAACTTATGATCAACAAGGGCTCCTTAGGGAGCCCTTTTCTTTAAACCGTGTTCAACTATTACCTTCGATATTTTCTACGACATCCAAGTGGATATTTGAAGTGAATCTCAAGTTCTCGCTGTACCCGATGAAATAATGTTCTTAAACAGAGCGTTCCGCTATGCTTGATCTTGCCAATTCCAATTTGCTGCTGGAAAACAATATGAATAATTACAAAGACACAAAAGACATAGAGAACCTGAATTGCCCACTCTGCCAAGGAGATGAATATCTCATTTCATCGGATGGCGAGAAATTCACATGCGCTGCTTGCGGATTTCATACAAAAAACTTCTCATCTATCCAATGTCTACATCAAACGCCTTACCTACAGTCTAAACTTAAGCACATCCACAGCTTGAGTCCGGTTTGCCATTAGTAGGTCAAACAGAGCAGCCACACAGCTGCTCTTTTAATTCATCTAAATGATGGATGCGAATTACACGCTCGTCCTCAACAAGATTGATAGCTTCACCATTAAATAACTGTATCGTTTTGATACCGGCGTTTAGTCCCGCCTCAACTCCTTTAGGCGTGTCATCAATATAAAGACAGTCACTTGGTAAAAAGCCCATGCTCATAGCACTGTACATGATTAAATCAGGCTCAGGCTTCCAACTATTCGCATCGAATGCCGAGAACACTTTGCCTCGGAAAGCATCGAGTAAACCGGTTAACTCCAAAGCGTATTCAATTTTATCTTTAGGTCCATTAGACGCCACACAATATTCGATATTATGCGAATCCAAAAACTGAATTAATCGTTTTGCGCCATCCATTGGCTGTAAGTGACGCACAAAAAGAGACTGGACTTCTTCTCGGTATTGCGGCTCTAAAACATCAATTGGGACTTTGATATCTTTCAATTCTTTAGTATCTAAAAGGATGTCAGCGAGCTTTCCTCCTTTAAAGTGAGAAACGCACTCTTCCATCGTTAACTCAGCCCCATGCTGGTTAAATACATTGACGAGCGCTTGGCAACACAGTCTTTCGCTGTCGACCAACGTACCATCACAGTCAAATATCACGCACTTAATATTGGTAATTGCCATAGCCATCTCCAGACGTCTTAAAGGCTCAAGCCCAAGCTGATTTTAAGAATGTTTGGATTAATCTTATTTGAGTTTGGGATTGTTGAAACGACGAGCTTGGCATTTCATGGAAATAGAAGGGAGCAATTACAGTTTTTCTAAGCAAGATCACCCAACGTCATCTTGCTTTACTTTTTATGCACATTGATGTGTAAGTTAGTCTTCGATAACCACTGAGTCTAACAGTTTTTGCTCGGTGCTTAGTCTTTTAGCCAGATCAGCCACAAACGAGCTTTTGTATTTTGATTCAGAAACAGCAACATCAGAGATGAGTGTATATCCTTCGAGATGGCTAACAATAGCAGCACCAATTGGGACTCCAGATTTAAAACCAACATATAATTCAAAATCTGGCGTGAGGATAATCTGTGTCAGATATTCAATGATCATATCTTTATCATACTGCTGTTCCCAGCGCTGAGATTGCAAGATAGAGAACATAATGGTCAGTCGATGAAAATCGACCAGAAAAATATCGTCGGGGTTAAATTCAGAGTCACTTTCCAGTAATGTGTCTTTGTCGACTACTTGATAGGTTGCTTTTTCTAGCGTTTTGAAATAGACATCGCGCCCTTTCAAACTCTCTGGTGTCGGAAATTCAACTTCGACCAGATCATACAGCCATGTATTTTTACGCTCGATACTGGCTAACTGTTGTTCATTCATCTTGATACCTTCGTTTAGAGCAGTACATTAGCATGAAGCCCGCAACAAACCTAGCGCACATAGACCTTTCCGTGGCTAAATTTTGTTTTAGGTGCAAACCTCTGATAGATTTCATCAATATCTTTCCTAGTTAAGGACAAAAATAATGAAAAAGATGCTGTTAAGTGCATTGCTTGCTACTACTCTAGTTGGTTGTTCAGATAACGATGTTGCTGACGTGGGGCTCGGTTGGTTTACTTTGAAAGACATCAAAGTCGGTGAGTTGAAAGACGAGGTGGTAACAGGTGTCACATGTCACATCGCCTCTATCGAAGCGGATTTCAGCTTAGCAGATCCAAGTGATAGTTCAATATCATGTCGTCAGACTGGCGAAATCACACCGGAAATGATTGCAAAAATAGATAAGAGTAAGTCCGGTGAAATTGTATTTAAGAAGTCAAAAAGCATTTTCTTCAAAACAATGAAGGTTCGCCGTATTTATGATGCCGATAACCAAACCTTACTCTACTTGTCTTATACAACAAAAGAGACCGATGGTAGTTTTAAGCATAGCCTTTCGACAGTCCCACTTTGGGGTACCAAGGCTTACGTTGAGCCAACTGAAGTGAAAAAGTAACGCGGGTAAATTTAGTTAGCGCGGAGCAGGCTCTTTCCGGGCGCTGCTGAGCAACAAGTTTAAAAAACAACCCATTGCAATACGACAAGCCTCATAAATTGCAGCTGCTTTGGTTGCTATTTACTCAGCTCGCTGATTTTTTCAGCGAGCAGACTTCTTTGTAATAAATCGCCACGATTTTCATTTTTTTGTGATACAATCCCGCCTCTTTTTTTTCTCACTCAAGAACAAGCATGAAGTTTCCTGGTCAGCGTAAATCTAAACACTACTTCCCAACTCACGCTCGAGATCCATTAGTAAACCAAATCCGACAGGCACCTAAGCTATATCGCCCAACTATTGTTGGTGTCGGTCAAACCATTGTAGATATCGAAGCACGTGTAGATGACGCGTTTTTAGAGAAATACAACCTGAGTAAAGGACATTCGCTCGTTCTTGAAGAAAGCAAAGCAGATGCACTTTACGAAGAACTGGTTGAGCAAGGCCTGATCACACACCAATACCCAGGTGACACGATTGGCAATACTCTTCACAACTACTCAGTTTTAGCCGATAGCAAATCCGTTTTGCTCGGTGTGATGTCTAAGAACATTCAAGTCGGTTCTTTTGCTTATCGCTACCTTTGCCGTACGTCTTCACGCATGAACCTTAACCATTTACAAACGGTAGATGGCCCTATTGGTCGCTGCTACACCCTAATTTCTCAAGACGGTGAGCGTACATTTGCTATCAACGAAGGTCATATGAATCAACTACTTCCGGAAAGCATTCCTGAAGAGATCTTTGAGAAAGCATCAGCCCTGGTTGTTTCTTCTTACCTAATGCGTGGTAAAGAAGAAGATCCAATGCCTAAAGCGGTACAAAGAGCGATCGACTTTGCTAAGAAGCACGATGTCCCTGTTGTACTTACGTTAGGGACAAAGTACGTTATCGAAGGTAACGCACAGTGGTGGCAAGAATACATTCGCGAAAACATTTCTGTTGTCGCTATGAATGAAGAAGAAGGTGCGGCGCTAACAGGTGAAACAGAGCCGCTAGCTGCTGCTGATAAAGCACTTGAATGGGTTGATCTCGTACTGTGTACGGCAGGACCAAATGGTCTGTACATGGCTGGTTACACCGACGAGAAAGTAAAACGAGAAACCACACACGACATCCTTGAAAGCTCCCTCGAAGCCTTTAACCAGTACGAGTTTAGTCGTGCGATGCGTAAAGAAGACTGTCAAAACCCAATGAAGGTCTACTCTCACATCGGCCCTTACCTTGGTGGACCATTAGAGATTAAGAACACTAACGGTGCGGGTGATGCAGCCCTTTCAGCCTTACTGCATGACATGGCAGCAAACTCTTTCCACCAAAAAGAAGTGCCTAACTCAGAAAAGCACGAAGTACGATGCTTAACCTACTCCTCGCTTTCTCAGATCTGTAAATACGCAAACCGAGTAAGCTATGAAGTGTTGACGCAGCACTCTCCTCGCCTATCGCGAGCGCTTCCTGAACGAGAAGATAGCTTAGAAGAGACTTATTGGGATCGTTAAAACGACAGCTTTAAAGCTGAAAATATATCAAGGTCACCATTTGGTGGCCTTTTTGTTTTTATCTAGCACTGTAACGAGTAGATTTTGTTAGTATGTCGCACAATACGAAGCAGTAAACTCTTTACAAGCCTAACCGAAACAGTACCATCACCAAGCAGACCTTTGCCTCACAATAATACTCGTTATAACTCAGGTAGTTTTTCAACGCTACCTGTGTGCCACTTTGGGGATTCTCCATGCAGTCAGATATCGAAATTTGCCGAAACACACCACTTTCTTCTATTGATGTTATCGCGGAAAAAGTAGGACTATCGCCCGAAGAGTATGACACTCACGGGAAGCACAAAGCCAAAGTCCACCCAAAATGTTTGGAACGACTCAAAGCAAATGATGACGGTAAACTTGTACTCGTCACTGCGATCACGCCGACTCCTCTTGGCGAAGGAAAAACCGTTACGACGATAGGCCTGGCGCAAGGTTTAGCAAAGCTTAATCAATCTGTTATTGCATGTATAAGGCAACCTTCGATGGGACCCGTCTTCGGTATTAAAGGTGGCGCTGCGGGCGGCGGTTATTCTCAAGTAGCTCCAATGGAAGAGTTAAACTTACACCTTACTGGTGACATTCACGCAGTGACAGCGGCGCACAACCTTGCTTCAGCCGCTCTTGACGCTCGCTTGTTCCATGAACAACGCGAGGGTTATGATGCCTTTGAATCACGCACCGGGTTAAGAGCACTTAAAATCGACACGGCCAGTATTACTTGGAAACGAGTGATGGACCATAATGATCGTGCACTACGTAAAGTCAAAATTGGCCTCAATGATGCAGGAAAAACCATCAATGGTTTCGAGCGTGACGAAGGGTTCGATATTTCAGCCGCTTCTGAGTTAATGGCTATCATTGCACTAGCCAAAGATTTAAAAGATTTACGTCAACGTATTGGGAAAATTGTCGTAGCGTACGATTTGAACGGAAACCCCGTCACTACGGAAGATCTACAAGTTGCAGGAGCAATGGCAGTAACACTAAAAGAGGCGATTGCACCAACACTGATGCAAACTCTAGAAGGTGTTCCTACGTTGATCCATGCAGGTCCATTTGCAAACATCGCCCATGGAAATTCATCCATTATCGCGGACGATATTGCGCTAAAACTGTCAGGTTACACGGTAACTGAAGCCGGTTTTGGTTCGGATATGGGATTTGAGAAAGCGTGTAACATTAAAGCTGCTGCCGCCAACAAAGCCCCGGACTGTGTAGTGATCGTAGCAACATTACGCGGCCTCAAAGCGAATTCCGGACACTACGATTTACGACCAGGTATGGCTATTTCAGATTCCATTTTTAATCCGGACCAAGCAGCATTGGAGGCTGGGTTTGAAAATTTAAAATGGCACATAAATAACGTTCATAAATACGGTTTACCTGCTGTCGTTGCCATTAACCAGTTTCCACAAGATTGTGTGAAAGAGCTTAAAGCTCTTGAAGATCTGATTCACCAATTTAATCCCGAAGTTAAAGTAGCCATCAGCACCGCTTTTTCGCAAGGCGGACAAGGCGCAACGGAACTAGCTCAACATGTTATTGATGCGTGTACCACGCCTGTAGAGTTTTGTCCGTTATACAACAAAGAGCAATCATTACTCGAAAAGCTCATGGCAGTATGTGAAGCGGGCTATGGAGCAACCAATATAGAAATGACTCCTATCGCGACTGAACAGCTCAAACATTTTGAGCAATTAGGCTTTAACAACTTAGCGGTTTGCATCGCGAAGACACCACTATCGATAACCACAGACTCCGCAGTCAAAGGCGCACCAACTGGTTTTACCGTCCCAATCCGCGAGCTGCGCTTGTGTGCGGGTGCAGGATTCGTTTATGCATTATCTGGTACCGTGATGACGATGCCAGGCTTACCTGATAAACCCGCATTTATGAACTTAGATCTTGATGATGAAGGAAATATCGTCGGTCTCTCTTAGTGCAGTGATAACGTATCGCTATCAGTGAAGTGAGCATATTCATTGAGTGAGTGGTCTACTTACCTATCCACTCACTCTCAACAACTGTGAAAAGAGTTGTCTCAGGCCTTCTACTCTTGAATCGTTGATACAAAGCTCTCCTGCCTTACATCAACGCGCCTGTTTTAGACCTTTAGAGTTAAGACGCTAACCCTAAGCCTTGTTTAGCCATAGTTATTAAGCTAGAAAACCCTATTTATCTTCTTGTTTTGTCGCCACTTTACATTGTAAATCCATACTTGTTGACTTCTCCTTTCTACAATTTTGCGCCAATTTGATGCACGGGTTATTTAGCACTTCACTAATATGGTGCAGTTGTCTTACAGTGAAATTTTAACCTCCTTGATTTTTAAGGAGATATTCTATGGCTCGATTCTTGTAGTAGACTTTTCACTAATAAGCACATTAGCACATGCTTTTCAAAACCTCTGCGTTGCATACCACCTCCTTCAGGTTAGCACCGTTTTGATGCATGTCAGAAAAGGGAAAGGGAATACTATGGAAGACGCACTCGCCGTAATTTTAGCAGGAGGGATGGGGTCTAGACTCAGCCCACTCACCGATGACAGAACCAAGCCAGCCGTACCTTTTGGCGGAAAATATAGAATTATAGATTTCACACTAACCAATTGTTTACATTCGGGTTTACGCAAGATCCTTGTTTTAACCCAATATAAATCTCATTCACTTCAAAAACACTTACGAGACGGCTGGTCGATATTCAATCCAGAGCTAGGCGAGTACATTACTGCTGTTCCACCACAAATGCGCAAAGGTGGTGCATGGTATGAAGGAACCGCCGATGCGATTTATCACAACATGTGGTTGCTATCGCGAAATGATGCAAAGTATGTGGTTGTGTTATCCGGCGATCATATCTATCGAATGGACTACGCCGCAATGCTTGAAGAGCATAAAGAGAAAGGTGCTAAGCTCACCGTTGCCTGTATGGATGTTCCCGTAGAGGATGCTTCAGCATTCGGTGTAATGGGCACTACAGAAAACGGGCTCGTTACTTCGTTTATAGAGAAACCTGAAACCCCACCTACTCTTCCTGGAAGCGCGACCAGAAGCCTTGTTTCTATGGGAATATATATCTTTGATATGGATGTTTTGAAAGAAGCGCTTGAAGAAGACTCAAAACTCGATTCATCAAGCCATGACTTCGGAAAAGACATCATACCTAAGCTAATTGATACCGAATCCGTTTACGCTTATCAATTCTGTGGCAGTAAAGGGCGCGTCGATAAAGATTGCTATTGGCGCGACGTGGGTACCATTGATTCCTTCTATGAAGCGAATATGGATCTACTAGAACCTGTGCCGCCAATGAACCTTTATCAGTCTAATTGGGCGATTCGTACTTACGAGCCGCAGTTTCCACCAGCTCGTACTGTATCGTCGGCCACGGGTAATGAAGGCATTTTTATTAACTCCATCATTGCTACCGGTGTCATCAATTCCGGAGGCTCGGTACAGCACTCCATTATTTCCTCTAATGTACGGATTCAAGATAGTGCAACGGTAGTCGATTCCATCATTTTTGATGACGTAGAAGTCGGTGAAGGAAGTCAGTTGGTCAACTGCATAGTTGATAAACATGTTCGTATTCCGCCACATACTCAAATTGGCATCAACAAACTTGAAGATGCGAAGCGATTTAAAATCTCAGACAAAGGTATTGTCGTCATACCCGAAAGTTACCAATTTGATTAAACGACAAACTATCACAACAAAAAAGCGCACGATAATCATCGTGCGCTTTTGTTTAAGTGCCCGTAAACATTAGGCTATAACAAATAATCCATAATAATTAGATGTTACATACCGTTGACCAGCTACCATCTGTACCCGGTTCAGCCGCTGTCCACCAGTTCGCTTGGTAAACCACACCGTTGTGGATGATCTTATCACCTTGGTTAGCGTGGCTTGGATTACCTGCCCAATCCGTTTGTGGCAGAGCTGGGTATGTCACTAAACCTGTCGTATCACACGTACCTGGTTCAGTGGTACCACCACCCGTGCCCGCATTGAGATCACCAATTGGTAGATCTGGCTGTTCAAACTTAAACGCAAACTCTTTACCACCAGAAATCACTGAGTAGTTAGCCGGACCAGAGATTGGTAGGTAGTAAACCATATCAAGCTCGTAAGTGCCGCCCGCTGGCAAGTCTTTCCATGCTGGTAGAGAGAACGACACACGGTGCATTACGCCATCTAAGCCACCAATGTTGTTTGCACGAGTATGTCCAGAAGCAATGACTTTCAAACCACCACCTGATTGGTCTTTCGCGTTGTCCGGCGCAGATACTGGGATATCGAATTGGAATTCAGTACCGCCAGGGATCGCTTGACCAGTGTTGTTCGTAAACGTGATTTTCGGGTTAATTGGGTAGTTTTGATCGCCAACTTTGAAGCCGCCAACACTAACAGTAATGTCTACTGCTTCAGTTGGTGTTGGACCAGTCGCTACTTTATTACCGTAAGGCGTCGCAGACTTAAACTTGTCGTAGATAGCTTTGGTCATAGTGTTACCCATGTGGTATTCACCATTACCTGCCGCACAAGCTTGTTCAGTGGCATCTACTGCCGTACGATTACCATTTGCATCCAGTACGTAACAGTTGTAATCACCGGCTAGTTCCCAGAACATGATACCGCCGATCTCTTTATCGATAACGTAATCGGCTTTCACCTCGATAGAAGCTTTATCTTCCGTAGATAGGAATACGCTCTTCTCTGCGTTCCACAACCAAGGTGCCACAGCAACGCTATCGTAATGACGGGTATAAGTACCAACAAACTTATCTGAAGGATCGTTGACAGGGTCGAGACCGTAAGCAGCTGCGTAAGAGCCCCAAATACCGTTTTCTAGGTTCTTAGCATGCCACATTGGGTTAGAACCAGCGCCCATTTCGTTTCCTTTAGGGTCGGTATCATGCCACATGTTGTCGATACCAATAGCGCCGTGACCACAGTTGTTCTTCTCACCTTCACCTGTGCCCGGTTGGCACTCTGCTTGGTTTGGTAGTGCCGCTCGGCCCCAAAGGCCATTTTCGCCACCAGTAACACCTTGCCAACCACGGGTGTAGTAAGGAACACCAATGTTGATACGACCTGCTGGCATAGAACCACGGAAGTAATGGTAAGCCCAGTCTGTGTTCAAGTAACCGATACCACCGTATGCAGCAGTGCCGTATACGTTCCACTGCGCTAGCTCCGAGTCTTTACCTGTATCGAATAAAGCCGCGTTGTGACCAACGTGATCATTCCAAGCCCCATGCAAGTCGTAAGACATGATGTTTACGTAGTCTAGGTACTTAGTTACATCGAAGGTTTCCATCCCACGTAGCAAGTAACCTGAAGATGGTGCTGCGATAGTCAGCATATAATGAATACCATCTTGCGCGGATGCCGCATCAAGTTTCTCACGCAATACTTTCATCAGCTCTTGGTAAGACGCCCATAAATACTGACGACGTGGTTCCATGAAGTCTTTGTCGTAAGGGTTACCAGCACCAGCCATTGACGTCGGGTATTCATAGTCGATATCCAGGCCATCGAACTTGTACTGACGCATCATTTCAACGGCAGAAGTTGCGAACTTCTCAATACCAGCATGATTAATAGAACCGTCCGCATTCGTCGTCATGGTGTAGAAGCCACCATCAGCTACACGATCGCCGTTCGTATCGAAGTGACCGCCCGTTTCAGCCCAACCACCAATCGAGATTAGCGTTTTAACATCATGTTTTTGCTTGTAAGTTGCTAGTGCACCAAAATGACCTTTAAAACCAAGAGCAGGATCTACCTCAACGCCTGGCCAAGTTTTACCTGTAGCAGGGTTGTTTGGATCATTAACGTCGCCAACGTTTACTTTGCCGTCAGAACCAATGCTCACAAACGCGTAGTTAATGTGAGTAAGTTGTTCCCAAGGAATGTCTTTAACAAGGTAAGTCGATTGTGGGTCGTCACCTGCTCGCCAACTGGTGAAGTAGCCGATTACACGACGTGGGTGATCAGCCCCCATTTTCTCACGACCTTCTTCATCATAAATAGAACAGTAAGGAACATCTACACCCGTTGTTTGATAAAGACCATCAGGACGACAATTAGATGTCACTGCGCCGCCGTTTACTGTTAACGTCGCAATTGCAGAATCTGCTGTTGCTCCAGCATCATCGGTTGCTCTCGCATAAACACTTAATGAGCCAGCTTGTGAAGGGGTTACATCCAGCGTGTATGGCGCTGTTGTAGCAGTGCCAGCAAGCACACCTGCAACATAAAAATCAACTTTAGCAACGGTACCATCCGCATCCGTAGCATTTGCAGTCAGTGTTACGGAACCACCCAGGTCAATAGAGCTCGCAGAAAGCGCGACATCCACTGTCGGCGCTTCGTTACCAGGTTGCGCTGATGCCACAGTTAACGTCACAACACTTGCCGTACTAACGGCACCTGCATCGTCATAGGCCTTGGTAGAGAACTCGTGCTGTCCTTCAGTTGCTGTCCACGATGCAGCATACGGCGCAGACGTTGCCTGACCAACTAATACACCATCAACAAAGAACTCTACTTTGCTAACAGTCCCATCAGTATCTGCCGCATCTGCAGCTAGGTTAACAACATCACCCGCAGTCACAGAAGCCGACGCAGAAGGCGATGTCAGAGTAACCGTCGGGACTTCATTCTGAGGTGGTTCAACCGGTCCAGTGCCATCACAAGCGCCAAGTGTTTCCCACTCGCCCCACTCACCAGATTGCGCTGGATTGTTGTTTTGCGTCCAGTAACGCGCTTTATAAGCATTACCTTCATGCTGAACTTGGTCGCCACCGTTATAAACTTTTGATGATTGCCAAGTTTCTAGAGGGGCACAGTCAACTGCTGCGTAGCTATTGAAGGCCATAAGACAAGAAGCGGTGAGTGTGCTTAGTGTGAACACGTTTTTCACTGCGTTGCCGTTTTTAAGGTGCATAATCGCTCTTCCTTAAGTTATTGTTAAAACAATACTAAATGCGCTAAACGAAGCGCATCTATACTTTTATTTCGACGTAAAATAACTTAAGTACAAGTTGGTGATTTCACACTATCTATTTACGAGTTTTCCACACCGCCTCGCAACAATCCACTAAATGATTGCAACAACGTACCTATTATTTGGCACCAGTAACTAATTTTATAACTCAAATAAATATGTCACTCGCAAATTAATAAAAAAGGTAAAAAAAGTCGCCATTTTGAAATAAAGATCACTAAGCCTTTGTTGACCTTGGCGTTTCATTAAAATGCCGCTTGTACTCGCGACTAAACTGTGATGGGCTCGTGTACCCGACCATTCTCGCTGCATCATTAACACGTCTCCCCTCTAACTGGATCAATTCGCGCGCTTTGTTAAGTCGAACTTTCTTAATATATTGCAACGGAGATTCAAGCGTGACATTGCGAAATGCTTGATGGAAAGCAGACACACTCATGTTGGCTTCTTCAGCCAATGCTTGTACGTTCAACTGTTCATGATACGCTTGATGTACACGATTTAGTGCTTTAGCTACCCTCGCGTAAGAACCTTCTTGATGTGCTAGGTCAAATAAAACATACCCCTCTTTGCTCACCAAAGTACGATACACAATTTCCTCAAGAAGCAACTCGCCAAGCATGATGACATCAAGCTCGTTACACATTGCTTTCATTAACCGTTTGCACGCATCCAACATACCTTCATTCATACGTACCGACTTAAGGCCGCAACGGGTAGCATCCAGACACTTATTACTGAATTTTTCAGCCTCTAATTTTTTAACGAGTTTATGAAGAAGCGTTGGCGAAATATCTATCGAAATGCCAAGTAAAGGCTCATTGTTTGTCGCAAACGCTTCGCACTCTAGTGGCATGGGAACCCCGACAACAAGGTAATCATCGGGCCCATATTGCACTGGTGTATCACCAATATGAATGTTCTTATGCCCTTGACCCAATACGATGATGCCGGACTGATAGACAAACGGCTGGCGATGATTCCCTTTGCTACTGCGATAAAACCATACGCCATCTATCGCTGTTTTCTTCATACCTTCTAGGTCATGCAGCCCCTGCTTTTCAACATATTGCTGCATGATATTTGCGAGAGTGTGCATTAGAGCGCTCCATCAATGACCAACGAGTTTGGTCTCTATTATCGTTTCGAGCACTATACTTCCTCTCGACTTTAACTTTCTAGCTCAAGAGCATTAATTTTGTAGAAATAGGCAAATTATTTGCAGAAATCGACCTGTTAACCATCATTAATCAGGACTAATATGCATGTATTCAATCTCCTTCACTGGAAGCAAGAGGGCTAATAATGAACTTTTCTTATGTAAACCCAACCAAGATTTTCTTTGGTCAAAAACAAATCGCAGCAATCAAAGAAGCTATCCCATCCGACCAAAAAGTTTTAGTGGTATACGGTGGTGGCTCCATCAAAAAAAATGGCGTGTACGACCAAGTAGCAGAAGCTCTTGGGGGACATGAATGGCTAGAGTTTTCAGGTGTTGAACCAAACCCAACCAAAGAAACACTCGATAAAGCAGTCGCAATGGTAAAAGAGCATGGTGTTGATTTTATTCTAGCGGTAGGTGGTGGTTCAGTCATCGATGGTTCCAAATACGTAGCAGCGGCATCAATGTATGATGGTGATGGTTGGGATATCATGATTGGTAAGCACCAAGTCACTGAAGCGACGCCTCTAGCTGCAATTTTGACATTGCCAGCAACAGGCTCAGAGTCAAACATGGGCGCAGTTATCACTAAAAAAGAAACTCAAGACAAACTTCCGTTCATGTCTCCAGCAGTGCAGCCAAAATTTGCCATGTTAGACCCAGATGTAATGAAAACACTGCCAGAACGCCAGCTTATCAACGGCATTGTTGACGCATGGGTGCACGTATGTGAGCAATACTTGACGCTTCCTACCGGTGCAATGGTTCAAGATGGTTACGCAGAAACACTGCTGAAAACTTTAAAAACACTCGGAGAACAGTTTGCGGAACGAGACGACGATATGTGGCGCGCAAACTTAATGTGGTCTGCTAACCAAGCATTGAATGGGTTAATTGGTAGTGGCGTTCCACAAGACTGGGCGACACATATGATCGGCCATGAATTAACCGCTCTATGGGGCGTTGATCATGCGCGTTCTCTTGCAATTGTCCAACCATCGTTACTTCGTAACCAAATGCAGTTTAAGCGCCCTAAGTTAGAACAAATGGGTCGCAACGTATTTGCTCTTGAAGCAGGTGAGGATTTAGCAGAGCGCACAATCGAAGCTATCGAAGCGTTTTATCATCAACTTGATGTCGCAACTAAGCTCGAAAACTATGGTGAGAGCCGTGAACAAGCTATCGATGCCATCATTGATCAACTAAACAAACACGGCATGACTGTTTTAGGTGAAAACCAGGCGATCACACTTGAACGTAGCCGAGAAATCTTAGAGTTAGCTGTCTCATAACTGCAACAATTCTTCACTGCCCTTCCTAGGGTTTAACGGTATTGTGACTTAACAGTCACAATACCGTTTTTTTATGCTATTTTGTAAGCCACATCACGTTCAAAACGAGGAGGCTTCTAAAAACAACGATTCCCTCCAGACAAAAAATCGGCCGTGTTGGTTAGTAAAGAGACAACTGTCCAGCTTTACACAAATAAAAATAATTGAGATCAAAGAACGAGTTAACTCGTTAATTAAGTTTTGATTTGTTGTAGTGATGTACTACATAATTTTGTCTGTTCGAGAAAACACTTTATGTGGCTAGTTGTTGTCGTATTAGCATTCATACATATCATCAGTATCCGTAAAGGCTCTAAATGGCTCTTTTACGTTTCTAAACCATTACCAGTGCTCTGTATGCTTGGTATTTTAATTCAGTCCCCGGCTTACCCAATGCCATATGCGCATTGGATTTTGATTGGCTTATCGCTCTCGTTGCTTGGTGACGTGTTATTAATGCTCCCTAGAGACAAGTTCATTACAGGATTAGTGCTCTTTTGCTCTGCCCATCTCTCCTATAGTTATGGTTTTGCCATCATGTCAGCGTGGCATTTTACACCTTGGCTCCCAATTGCCTTGTTCGGACTCGGTATATGCGTCTACTGGTTGTTCCGACCGGATCTCGGTAAAGAAAAACGGCCAGTTGCTAGTTATATATTGGTACTGATGACTATGTGCTGGGCTTCGATCGAGTATTATTTGAGTGGGAAAACACAATCCTCCTCTTTTGCAGTGCTCGGAAGCTTTATCTTTATTATCTCTGGCATCGTATTGGCTTTCGAACGCTTTGGAGGACGGTCAATATTTTCACGACAAGTTGCCATGGTGACCTACTATTCTGCACAGACACTAATGGTTATGTCTGTTGTTGCGATTGTTGTTCGTTATCCGTATCTCGTTGAACTGAGTTAGTCATACTCTAGACTCTAGACTCTAGACTGCACCAACATTAAAGAAACATGGATGTATCTTGTAAGCGATCTGAATAGAGTCTTAAAATCATCGCCTAAACATTAGCTTATTCTTAATGAAATTACGCGCACAACTTGCTATTGTAAAAGGATATTTTTCCGTTATAGCGTGCCCCTTTGAAAGAGAATACTCCCGTCGTTGAGTTTAGCGACGTAAATAAGTGGTATGGCGATTACCACGCTCTAAAAGACATCAACTTCTCCGTGCATTCTGGCGAGATCGTCGTGGTGTGTGGCCCTTCAGGTTCCGGAAAATCAACGCTCATTCGTTGCATCAACCATCT
>NZ_JAWOQP010000034.1:0-38262 GCF_033337375.1 Vibrio sp. YT-17 | reverse complement strand
TGGTAGTTCAGTTGGTTAGAATACCGGCCTGTCACGCCGGGGGTCGCGGGTTCGAGTCCCGTCCACTCCGCCACTTAATATCGACAACCTCGCTTATGCGAGGTTTTGTCAAATCTAGAATATGAAAATTCTATAGGGGTGTAGCTCCAATTGGCAGAGCAGCGGATTCCAAATCCGCGTGTTGGGAGTTCGAATCTCTCCACCCCTGCCATATATCAGGCTCTGACTTAGGTCAGGGCCTTTTTTGTATCTGGTTTCTTCTCATTATTACAGCTTATTTCTACTCTTATCCCGTAAGTATGGCTTTCTGCTGTACTTTGGCAGCATTTAATCTACTGAACGAACGAAACTACAGTTAGCTGTAATGATCAGTGGCCCGAAATTTTAATAATAAAGGGGAATCACTATTTATATTTAGTTACACTCAACCGATCTGGATTAATGAGTAACTATGTATGGATATATCTCGTCGACGCTTTCTTCAATCATCCTTAGCAATCTCCGCGCTTACCGTTCTACCTGCATGTTCTCTATCTAGGAGCACTAATAAGCAGAGGCAATATATATACGATATCACTGCAGAGCCTTCTACTGCAGAATTTATCCCTGGGTTTAACACAGACGTACTCGCATTTAATGGTTCGATTCCAGCGCCTACGATTCGTTGTCGCCAAGGCGAGAAAGTTATAATTAGGTTTACTAACAAGCTTTCAGAGCCGACTACAATCCACTGGCATGGCTTGCGAATCCCTATTGAAATGGATGGTGTACCTTTCTTAAGCCAGCCGCCTATCATGCCGGGTGAAACATTCGTTTATGAATTTACACCGCCAGATGCAGGCACGTTTTGGTATCACCCCCACATGAATAGCGTTAAGCAACTTGGTATGGGCTTAGTTGGGCTAATTATCGTTGAAGAGGCTGAGCCTGTTCTATTTGATGAAGAACAGGAAATAGTTCTAAAGCATTGGCATTTAGACAAACAAGGTCAGTGGAAGAACCTTATGGTACCGCGCTTGAGCGCTCGTATGGGGACTCCCGGAGAGTGGAGTAGCGTCAATGGTGTGCATGAACCTGTTTATACGCTGAAGCAGAATGCTACCACGCGATTAAGAATTGCTAACGTCGATAACACCATTACTTACCCGATCGCTATTGAAGGTGCAGAGGCTTGGGTTATTGCTATTGATGGTAACCCTGTTAAAACGCCTTATAAGCTCACTCAGCATAAAATTGGTCCAGGAATGAGGTTAGATGTCGGATTGATTGCTCCGAAGGCTGGAACACGTGTTTATGTGCGTCAAATGAAAGGACGCTTCCCATTCCCTTTGTGCGAGTTTGACGTTGTTGAGTCTGACTTGCCGAGCAACCAGAAACTGCCTTTATTACCTCTCAACCCTGTGCCAGCTCTCGATTTGAAAAATGCAGAGCAAATCGATTATGTGTTTGAGTGGGAGGGGGCGATCACTCCTGCTGATAAATCGGGCAAAGCGATACCTAAGTTCTGGCTGATGAACAAACGGGCTTGGGAGGGAATGAGCAAAGATAATATTCCAGCGCCGCTTTCAACATTGGAGATGGGAAAAACCTATATCTTCAACCTAAAGAACGTCACCCAATATCATCACCCTATTCATCTTCATGGACACACATTTACGGTTCTTGAGTTAGATGGAAAAAAACTCGACGAACCGTTTCATACCGATACGGTCTTACTTGGAAAAAACGGCAGTGCGAAAGCGGCATTTGTTGCAGATAACCCAGGGCGTTGGATGTACCATTGTCATGTAATTGAACATATGAAGACGGGTTTGATGGGGTACATTGAAGTAAAGTGACTCCTGTAACTTTTAAAATCTTGATAAGTTTTAAGCGCTATACTTTGCTGAATTCTAAGATTGTATAATCACTATTGCCGTAAATTTGATTACAATGTCGCCATTAACTTTTCTGGGGGAATTATGGGACAACTATCCGTTTTGGGTTTTATTGCATTGGGTGGTGCATTTGGTGCATGTTCTCGTTACTTAATTTCTGAACTTTGTGTCATTTTATTGGGGCGTGGTTTTCCATATGGTACGTTAACCGTTAACGTTGTTGGCTCATTTATGATGGGCTTATTGATAGCAGCTTTCGATAATGAACTTTTGGCAACGGAACCTTGGCGACAAGTGATTGGCTTGGGTTTTTTAGGCGCACTAACGACGTTTTCCACCTTCTCGATGGATAATGTTTTGCTTATGCAGCAGGGCGCTTTCTTTAAGATGGGGTTGAACGTATTGTTGAATGTCGTGTTAAGTATTTCAGCGGCGTGGATTGGCTTTCAATTATTGATGCGCAGCTAGCAAAGTAGTTAAAAATTGAACAGGTCGGCTTGGTTTCACCAAGCCGTTTTTATATACTGACATCACTTGTCGGAGTGCCATAAGGCTGAGACCGTTAATTCGGGATCCGTTGAACCTGATCAGATTAGAATCTGCGAAGGGAACAAGAGAAGATATTCACACCGGAGTTCTTTCTGGTTGACCTATCAAAAGTCGAATGTTGTTACAGGCAAATATCGTAAGCTTTAACTAGCCTTAATTTGACTCCTCTTGTCGCATCTATCCGCCAAGCATTTTTATCCAATTACTTTTTATCTAGTATAACAAAGCAAGGAAAAATGCTATGTCGAGTCGCAAACAAGCGAGACTGGAAGCAAAACAGTTCATTGATACACTCTCGGTACAACCGTACCCCAATTCAAGCAAAGTCTACGTAGAAGGCTCACGTCCAGATATTCGTGTGCCAATGCGTGAAATATCACTCGCTGATAGCCTTATTGGAGGCACAAAAGAAGCGCCTATTTTCGAGCCTAATGAGCCAGTACGCGTTTACGATACCTCGGGTGTATACACAGATCCAGAGCACACCATAGACCTCTATAGCGGCTTACCTAAGCTGAGAGAAGGGTGGATTGAAGAGCGTGCCGATACTGAGCTACTTGATGAAGTAAGCTCGGTGTACACCAAAGAACGCTTAGAAGACGAAACACTAGACGATCTTCGTTACGGCAATCTACCACGTATTCGACGTGCCAAAGATGGCCATTGTGTGACCCAATTGCACTATGCTCGCAAAGGTATTATTACCCCAGAAATGGAATATATCGCGCTGCGTGAAAACATGGGGCGTGCCAAGTATCGCGATGAAGTGCTGAATCAACAGCATCCGGGTCAAAGCTTCGGAGCTAACCTACCAAAAGATATTACCGCCGAATTCGTGCGTAAAGAAGTCGCCGAAGGTCGCGCTATTATCCCTTCCAATATTAACCACCCAGAATCCGAACCAATGATCATTGGACGTAACTTTTTGGTCAAAGTGAACGCCAACATCGGTAACTCATCGGTCACTTCTTCGATTGAAGAAGAAGTAGAGAAACTAGTTTGGGCGACACGTTGGGGTGGAGATACCGTTATGGATCTCTCTACTGGACGTAACATCCACGAAACTCGCGAGTGGATTCTACGTAACAGTCCGGTTCCGATCGGTACCGTACCAATGTATCAAGCGCTTGAGAAAGTGAATGGTGTTGCGGAAAACCTTAACTGGGAAGTGATGCGCGATACCCTGATTGAGCAAGCAGAGCAGGGCGTTGACTACTTTACTATCCATGCCGGTTTACTACTTCGTTATGTGCCAATGACTGCAAAACGCGTTACTGGCATCGTCTCTCGTGGTGGTTCTATCATCGCGAAATGGTGTTTAGCGCATCACCAAGAAAGCTTCTTATATACCCACTTCCGAGAGATCTGTGAAATCTGTGCTAAGTATGATGTGGCACTTTCTCTCGGTGATGGTCTGCGTCCTGGCTCGGTGGCCGATGCTAACGACGAAGCGCAATTTGCAGAGCTTCGTACCCTTGGTGAGTTAACCAAGGTTGCGTGGGAATACGACGTACAAGTAATTATCGAAGGTCCTGGCCATGTTCCAATGCATATGATCAAAGAGAACATGGAAGAGCAGTTAGAGCACTGTCATGAGGCTCCTTTCTATACCCTTGGTCCATTGACGACAGACGTCGCTCCTGGTTACGACCATATTACTTCAGGCATCGGCGCTGCCATGATTGGTTGGTATGGCTGTGCAATGCTTTGCTACGTAACTCCGAAAGAGCACCTCGGTTTACCAAACAAAGAAGACGTGAAAGTAGGCATGATCACTTACAAGCTTGCTGCGCACGCCGCTGATTTAGCGAAGGGACACCCTGGTGCACAAGTTCGTGATAACGCGCTTTCTAAAGCTCGCTTCGAGTTCCGTTGGGAAGACCAATTCAACTTGTCGCTCGACCCAGATACCGCGCGTGCTTTCCATGATGAAACCTTGCCTCAAGAGTCTGGAAAAGTCGCTCACTTCTGTTCGATGTGCGGACCAAAGTTCTGCTCGATGAAGATTTCGCAAGAGGTTCGAGAATATGCGAAAGACACTGAGCAAGTTGCTGCGGACCAAGCTATCTCGATCAAAATGCTGGATGATCCTCTTGAGGGGATGCGTCAGAAATCGCAAGAATTTAGAGAGTCAGGCTCCGAGCTATACCACCCAGCAGCACATGCCGAGGTAAGTGACTAATGAGCAAAATCCTTATTCCGTCATCATTGATTGAACTGACAGGTTTAGTTCAGCAATGTTTGTTGTTGGCGAAAGAACAGGGTTTTAGCATCGAAGACATTGAGTTGGGTGTGAGCCCAACTCAATCTATTCAGCTTGTTCGCGACCAACAGATTACACATATAACGACTGACCTTATTGGTGGACATAACTTTGAGCCTGAGTGTTCATTTACTCTCTATTACCGTTCTGCTTTGTCGGTAGAAGCGTGTGCTAAGCAACCGTCGAAAGCGATTTATATTGGCATTGCTGATACGCAGGTTTCCGATGAAAAGGAGAAAGTGCTTCAGCTTGATATCTGGCGTCACCCAATCAACGACGAAGTGAGAGCGCTTTCCGTTAAGTCCAAATTCAACGCAATGCTCGATCCCGAACATCACCTTGCTTGGATAGTAACGCTGACAGTACTCGATTTTCCTATCGAAGATGCGTTAACACTTGCTCGAGGAATGCTAACTCAACAAGCGAATGTTTCACGTGAAACACTGTTGAATGACAACCTTGATGAGGGACGAACTGCTCAGTGGGCTGACCAATTTGATAATTTCCCCACACCTGTACTGGAGGATAACCGACTAGGTATTCAAGTTGGTTGGTCTGCACAAGGCGAGAGCGTTAGCTTTCCAACTCTAACTAAGCAAAGTCTGGGGCTCTATCCAGTTGTTGATGATGTTGCTTGGATTGAGCATCTACTGCCACTAGGCATCAATACTATTCAACTGCGAATCAAGAATCCACAACAAGCCGATTTAGAACAACAGATCATTCGAGCAATTGAGCTAGGTCGTCAGTATCAAGCACAAGTGTTCATCAATGACTATTGGCAGTTGGCAATCAAGCATGGCGCTTATGGCGTTCACCTAGGACAAGAAGACATAGAAGAATCGAATTTGGCTCAGCTAACTAAAGCCGGCATTCGTCTTGGTCTTTCTACCCATGGTTATTATGAGCTACTACGCATCGTACAAATTCATCCTAGCTACATCGCGCTAGGACATATTTTTCCAACCACCACAAAACAGATGCCATCGAAACCACAAGGCTTGGTGCGCTTGGCTCTGTATCAAAAGCTGATTGATAGCATCCCTTATACAAATACAGAGGCTACTTTCCGTCCTTCAAAATACAAAGCAGTTAGTGACCATGTGCTTGGCTTTCCGACGGTCGCGATTGGTGGTATTGACCAATCTAATGCAGCCCAAGTTTGGCAAACAGGTGTTTCTAGTTTGGCAGTTGTGCGAGCTATTACGTTGGCAGAATCACCTCAGTCCGTCATCGAGTTCTTCGCACAACTGATGAAGGAAAGACAGCGAACGTTTACTGATCAGAATAGTGAATTAGCGGATATCAAGAGAGGCGAGCATGCTCACGGATAAGCAGTTCCTTCGCTATCAGCGCCAAGTCGCTCTGCCTGAAATTGCCGAAATTGGGCAAGAGCGTTTGAACAAATCGCATGTGCTGATCATCGGTTGTGGTGGGTTAGGGAGCGCAGCGAGTTTGTACTTGGCATCCGCGGGCGTTGGTAAATTGGTTGTGGTTGATGACGATGAAGTTGATAGCAGTAACCTACAGCGTCAGATCATTTATCGTGAACAAGACCTCCAAGTTGCGAAAACAGAAGCGACTGTAAAGCAACTTACTGAACTTAATTCTATGGTTCAAATTCGTGCTCTCAATAAGCGATTGGACAAAGCACAGCTGCAGCTTGAGGTGATGCTAGCGGATGTGGTGCTCGACTGCACCGATAACATGCCAACGCGCCAGCTAATTAACCAAGTTTGTTTCGAGCAAAATACACCGCTCATCTCGGCGGCGGCAATTGGTTGGCAAGGCCAATTCGCTGTCTTTGATTACCAAACACCAAGTGAACAAGAAGCGCAGAGTAAAGCCTGTTACCGCTGTTTGTATCCGTTCGACGAATTACCGCAAACGCAAAAGTGCAGTGAGAGCGGTGTCGTCGGTCCGGTGGTGGGTACACTTGGCAACTACCAAGCGATAGCGGCAATTCAAAAACTGGCGACGGGAAAGTTTCATGTCGAGACTGCCAAGTTACACCTGTTCGATGGATTGAAGCTGCAATGGCAAACCATGGCGATAAGTAAAGATAAACAGTGTCAAGTGTGTGCTCAGATTTAGTTTACGAGTAATGGGCAGAATTAAGAGAGTTGGAAGCAATGACGTTATCAGAACAACAAACAACACAAATGACAGCTGCTGACTTAGATGTGATCACTATTGTCATCAATGACCAGTCACATCAAGTTGCCAGTGAGTCAAATCTACAGCAAATCATTAGTCAATTTGCGCTGCCTGAAATGGGCTGTGTTTTTGCAATTAATAACAATGTTGTGCCGCGCAGTGAGTGGGCTAGCACAGTTCTTTCACAGGGAGATAGCATCTCTTTGTTTCAAGCGATCGCAGGGGGTTAACGTCGATGCTTAAAATTGGTGATAAACAATTCGAATCAAGACTGTTCACGGGAACAGGGAAGTTTGCCAACAGCCGATTAATGGCAGAAGCGATTCAAGTATCGGGTTCTCAACTTGCGACCATGGCGTTGAAGCGTGTGGATGTGAACGACCAACAAGACGATATTTTGCTGCCGTTAGTACAAGCGGGGGTGAACTTATTGCCGAACACCTCGGGTGCAAAGAATGCTAAAGATGCTGTGTTTGCTGCACAACTGGCGCGAGAAGCGTTAGGTACAAACTGGCTAAAACTAGAAATTCATCCAGACCCGAAGTACTTGATGCCCGATCCAATTGAGACACTTGCGGCCGCTGAACAACTGGTTCGTGAAGGCTTCATTGTTCTTCCTTACTGTCATGCTGACCCGGTTCTGTGTAAACGATTGGAAGAAGTAGGTTGTGCTGCGGTCATGCCATTAGGTGCACCGATCGGTTCCAACAAAGGGATAGTTTCTCACGATTTCCTAGAGATCATCATCGACCAAGCTAATGTTCCAGTGGTTGTCGATGCGGGTATTGGTGCTCCTTCACATGCCGCGCGTGCAATGGAAATGGGCGCGGATGCCGTGCTTGTTAATACCGCGATTGCGGCTTCGAGCGATCCCGTTACGATGGCGAAGGCATTTAAGTTGGCGGTAGAGTCGGGGCGTATGGCTTATGAAGCCGGACTTGCTGGTAAGGTTTCTCATGCGGTTGCGTCGAGTCCACTGACGTCATTCCTAGATGAGCTTTAGTTCTAGATTGGTTTAGCTATTAAGCGAGGAAAACATGAGCTTCGTTGAACAATTTAAGCAGCTGAATTGGGATGACATTTCAATGTCGATCTACGCGAAAACGGCACAAGATGTCGAGCGAGCATTGAATAAACCCAAGCGTGATTTGGAAGACTTTAAAGCGCTAATTTCACCAGCGGCTGAAGCGTACTTAGAGCAAATGGCGCAGCTGTCATATTCGGCAACTCGTAAGCGCTTTGGTAATACCATGTCGCTTTACATTCCATTATACCTCTCTAACTTGTGTGCCAATGCTTGTACTTATTGTGGCTTCTCGATGGAGAATAGAATCAAGCGTCGTACTTTGAATAGGGACGAAGTGGCTGCAGAAGTTGAAGCCATTAAACGCATGAAGTTTGATAGCGTATTGCTGGTGACTGGCGAACACGAAACCAAAGTGGGGATGAAATACTTTCGCGAAATGGTGCCGATGATTAAGCAACGTTTTAACTATTTGGCGATGGAAGTACAGCCACTAGATCAAGACGAATACGCAGAGCTCAAGACATTGGGTTTAGATGCGGTGATGGTCTATCAAGAAACGTATCATCCTTCGACTTACGTCGAGCACCATTTGCGTGGTAATAAGATGGATTTCGAATACCGATTGGATACACCCGATCGTCTTGCAAAAGCGGGCATCGATAAGATCGGTATTGGCGCATTGATAGGGTTGGAAGAGTGGCGTACCGACTGTTTTTATGTGGCAGCGCACTTGGACTATCTTGAGCGCACGTATTGGCAGACTCGTTACTCGATTTCTTTCCCGCGTTTGCGTCCTTGTGAGGGTGCGCTCCAACCCAAATCAGTCATGACGGATAAGCAGCTTGTGCAGTTGATTTGCGCTTATCGTTTGTTGAATCCAGAAGTTGAGTTGTCACTATCGACTCGTGAATCACCTAAGTTTAGAGATAACGCATTGCCTTTAGGCATTACCAGTATGTCTGCAGCATCGAAAACTCAGCCGGGTGGGTATGCGATGGATGATGTTGAACTCGAGCAGTTTGAGATCAGTGATGAGCGAAGTGCGGGTTCTGTGGAAGATATGATTCGAGCCAAAGGCTTTGACCCAGTATGGCGAGATTGGCACTCGGCGTATTCTGGTTAAGTAGCAAAGAAAGCCACTGGTCATCGTTATGTTTCACGTGAAACATAGGCAAAAGTAGAGGGTTGATGCAAAACATCAACCCTCTACTTTTTTCTAGCTTCTAGCTTCTAGCTTCTAGCTGTGTGCTACAGGTAGCGTTGCTTGACGAAGCCACTCTTTCACATCACCTTCAACTAGCGGGCTGATCTCATCCCATACTTTCTGATGGTAATCATTCAGCCAAGCAAGTTCTGGACGAGTTAGCATATCAACGTTGATGTTGCGCTTGTCGATTGGACAGCGTGTTAGCGACTCAAATGATAGAACAGGGAAGTCACCGTTAGTCGGGGTTTCAACAACAAGCTCTAGGTTTTCAATACGGATACCAAACGCATCTGCACGGTAGTAACCTGGCTCGTTGGATAGCACCATACCTTCTGTTAGAGGCACGTCGATTTGCTTCTTAGAAATGCTCGCCGGACCTTCATGAACACTTAGGAAGTGACCAACACCGTGACCTGTACCGTGATCGTAATCGTAGCCTTCCGCCCATAGGTGCTGACGAGCTAGTGTATCGATTTGGTAACCACGTGTGCCTTTCGGGAAACGTGCACGAGCAACACCGATGTGACCTTTTAGTGCGAGAGTGAATTGTTTAATCATCTCTCGTGAAGGCTGACCGATCGCAATTGTACGCGTGATGTCTGTCGTGCCATCTAGGTACTGACCGCCTGAATCCACTAGGTAAAGTGTGTTCAGTTCTAGCTTGCCAGGTTCAGGTTGGTTTTCGTGGTTGTAGTGACACATCGCCGCGTTGCCACCTGCTGCCGAGATAGTATCGAAGCTAAGATCCATAAGTGTCGGGTCTTCGCTACGGAACGCTTCCAGTTTGTCTGCCATCGTCGCTTCATCATGCAGGTTACCAGCAGCGACTTCAGCATCTAACCAAGACAGGAACTTACTCATCGCTACGCCATCGCGGATATGACATGCTTTCATGCCTGCGATTTCAACTGCGTTCTTTGCTGCTTTTGGCATTAGGCATGGATCAGCTTTACTCACCACAGATGCGCCTGCGTTTTGAAGCACCAGCTTAAACCACGCGTTACTTGTCGCAGGGTCAACCAGTACATTCTTGCCAGTTAGGTTTTCTAGTCGTGCTTGCAATGCTTCTGGGTGATGAACCGTCACGCCGGCACCAACATGAGCGTCAAACTCAGCAGGTAGGCGAGCAGGATCTAGGAAGTATTCCACGCTTGAGTCTGAGTGCAGAATCGCGTGAGAAAGCAGAACTGGTAAACGTGATACATCAAGACCACGAACGTTGAGTAACCAACAGATAGAATCAAGTGCTGTGATCACTGCGCTGTCTGCACCGGCTTTTTTCACGAGCTCTGCGATTTCTTGGCGTTTGCTTTCACTTGACTGACCAACTGCTTCTGTTGCCATTAGGCGAACATCAGAAACCACAGGAGCAGGGCGGTCGTGCCACAGTTCATCAATTGGGTTGCTATCGAGAATCTTAAGCTCAAGTGCGCCAGCAAGTTTTGCTTGTGCCATGTCTAGCCAAGCAGCGTTGTGCATGCGAGGGTCGATTGCCACAGACGCGCCATTTGCAAGATGGTCTTTAATCCAATCTAGTGCAGGCTCTTCAATCAAGTGACGGTATTCGAATAGATCAGCAGGAACCTGCTTTGTTACTTGTACTGTGTAGCGACCATCAACAAAGATAGCGGCTTTGTCTTTGGTGATTACCGCAGCACCAGCAGAACCAGTAAAGCCAGTTAGCCAATGTAAACGCTCGTTGTGCGCTGGTACGTATTCACCCAAGTACTCGTCTTCATGAGGGACAAGTAGGGCATCAATATTATGTTGTGCTAGCCATTCGCGAATTGCATTCACGCGGCTTTGGGTATCGTTGTGCATCTGTGTTATTCCTTCAAATTACCGCTCCTTCATGCTCAGGTGTGGGAGCTGTTTCCATCTGCTTCATGCAGTTTACGATTCCATTGAGGTTCGCAATCACTTCAATAGAGTCGGAGTACAACTAGGCCATAGATGAGCCAAAAAGGACTACGACAGTTAAGCTACTCATTTTAGCCGCTAAGCGCAAATTGAGTGCGGTGTTTTTATCTAAGGTGATCGGTTTTTTGTGTGATCATCGTACGTAGCCAGCCTAATGCAGGGTCGTTTTCTCTATCTCGGTGCCAGAATAAAGTGTAAGCCATAGGTGGGAATTCTAACGGTAGTGGCAGCACGACCAAATCAAGCTGTTTGGCCGCAAGTTGCACAAAATGACTTGGCGCAGTAAAGATAAAGTCGGTGTATGAACATAAACTTGCGGCACTGTTAAAGTCGGGCACAGTGACGGCAATATCGCGGTCGGCGCCAATATCTGCAAGGCGATAATCTAGCAACCAACGGTCGTTGCCATCACAACGCACCTGTACATGGCGTAGGGCGAGATAGGCTTCCAGATTCCAAGGTTGTTTTAGCGCAGGGTGGTTTTTGCGAATAATGCACATTTGGTAATCACGATAAATTTCCAACTCGCAAATGTCATCGGGTGGTTGAAGAGTCAGCTTGGCATCGTTTATATCGATATCTTTTCCAGTTAAGCCTAAATCCAGTTCGCCGCGTTGAAGCATTTTAAATGTATTATCCGACCACGGGTGTGTGCTAATTGTCACGCCAGGTGCTTGTTGAAAAATCGCCGGTAAGAAATGGGGTAGAATGAGAGGGTAGACACTCTCTACCGCTGCTATTTGAAAACGGTATTCACTGCTTTGCGGAGAAAACTCTTCGGGTTGAGTCAGCACTTCTAACTGATTTATCAACAGATCCAGTTTCGGTTTAAGAAACAATGCGCGCGGCGTAGGTGTTAATCCATGTGAGTTTCGAGTGAAAAGAGGGTCATCAAATTGAATGCGCAGTTTAGCCAGTGATTTACTTACGGCGGATTGGCTTAAGCACAATCGGTGGGCCGCACGAGTAACGTTTAACTCTTCAATCAGCACTTTAAAGCAGACCAATAGATTTAAATCGATACGAGCCAGTTTTTCGACGTTCACAGTGAATTTCCTCTGAGGAATAATGCTCATGATTATACATCATTTCCATTCATATCATCAGATGATTAAGCTTTACCCAAAGTTCTTTATCCAATTCGGAGTGTTGTGTGTCTAGCCAGTTTTCTAATAGTAAAAAACAGATGGCGTTATTGACCCTTTTGGTTCTTTTCAGTCCTTTAGCGATTGATATTTATCTACCTGCTTTACCTCTTATTGCTTCCACTTTTCAGGTCGATAATGCGCTAGCACAAGACACGATCACTTGGTTCTTATTTGCTATGGGTGTTGGTCAGCTATTCGCAGGTCCCCTAGCAGATAAACTCGGACGTCGAACTGTTGCATTGGGCGGTATCACCATTTACGCGATGAGCGCTTTATTGGCGTGGAGTGCTCAAAATATTGAGTGGATGTTGGTTTCCCGACTGCTACAAGGCTTAGGTGCGTGTGCGACATCGGTAGCAGCCTTTGCAACAGTTCGCGATATCTTTGGCCCGGAAAAAAGCGGCAAAATGATCAGCTACCTTAACGGTGCGATTTGTTTCATTCCGGCTTTAGCTCCAATTCTAGGTAGCTGGTTAACTCAGCAATTTGACTGGCGTGCTAACTTTAGCTTTATGGCGGGTTTTGCTGTGGTGTCTGGATCATTGATGTTTTTCATGATGAAAGAGACTAACCCGTCAACAGAAAAGCAAGCCGTGTTTAAGCTTAGTCGGTATTGGGCAGTGCTTAGCACACCATCTTTTGTTTTCCATGCGTCATTATGCTTGATGGCGATGGCGGTTATTCTTGCTTACGTTACCTCAGCACCGTCGGTATTGATGACGGGGATGGGGCTGTCGATGAATGAATTCACTTTCTGGTTTGGTGTAAATGCGGTGATAAACATTGCGGCATGTATGCTGGCGCCTAAGTTTATGGAGCGCGTTGGAACTCACAACACCTTGGTCACCGGGATATCAACTCTGGGTCTCGCAGGTGTGATCATGCTAGTGATGAATGGTCAGAATACCGCGCTTTCTTTCATGTTACCTATCTTTATGTCTTCTGTAGGTTTTGCATTCATTCTGGGTGCAGCGGCAGGGAAAGCGTTAGAACCGTTTGGTGATAAGGCGGGCACGGCAGCTGCACTGCTTGGATTGTTCCAAATGAGTGGCTCTGGTTTGTTGGTGGGTACACTGCAACGCTTATCTCTGGATCCACAAACCTTGATCGCAATTCATATGTGGGTCCTATTACCTGCGTTGGTCGTTCTGTTTACAAAAGCAGGGAAGAACTGGCACTCGAGCTTTGCGAAAGCGTAAATCAGTGTAATTTAGTATTTTCCAATGTAAGTAAGGCGTGTATATTTGTCACTCAGACTTTTCCTGACACCATAACGGAACTCAAAAAGTAATGTCGTTAACCACGTATGAAATGGCTCGTATTCTAGAGCAAATGGAAGATTCACCAGAAAAGGTGATGTTTGGCAAGTTGCTTAATGAGCTGGGTAATCAAAGCTCCGAGCGTATTCGTAGTGCGGCGAAACAAGTACCTCTGCCAATTTTGCGTGATATCGTGTACCAATTTCAGCAAGTGATTGAGTCACGCAAAGATGAACAAGTCGAGCAGATGGCAAAAGACCTCGCTCAGCAAGGTATCTCAGCAGAAGAGCTACTGGCTTACTTGAATAAATAATAAAAAATCCCCGCATGATGCGGGGATTTTTTTAGCTCGTCATTTTCTTTTTCAGGATGTGGTCCAAAGACAGCGGTCCTGGCCCCCATACGATTACGATAAGAATCATCAATCCCCAAAGTTGGTGGTCATAAAAACCTTTCTCCCACAACAGTGGGTAAGAGATCACTGCGATGATGTTGAACACAAACAGCATTGCTGCCATCGGGCGGGTAATCAATCCCAGTGCCAAGAACACCGGTAGAACCAACTCCGCAGCCGTACCTAAATAAGCCGCCAATTCCCATGGCAAGATTGGCACTTGGTATTCCAGCTCAAATAAGTACAGCGTGCTATCCCAAGACGAGATTTTGATTAGTCCTGAATTGAAGAACACCCAGGCTACCCACAAGCGACAAAAGAGAAGTAGTAAAGGGACAAAGCCAGCTTGTAGGGTACTGATTAAATCGTCGTACCGATTCACTAAGTTTTTAACCGTATCCGTCATAGAGTGCTCCTTAGATTGATTGCAATGTAAAGCCGTCAACAATATCGAGTGCCATGATGCGATTTAGATGAGCGAGTAAAACTTCAGGTATTTCGCTCAAACTCTGCTTCTGCTCTAAACATTGCAGCAGTTGGAACACATCGGCATCGAGTGCGTGACACAAGGCTTCTCCATTGGCTTGAATCGAGATGACACCTTGCTGTAATTGGTTGATATTAAGTTGTTCGAATTGCCCAGTTTGAATCGCACTAAATAGATCGAATACTGCGTAATTGGAGTCAAAGCTGCGGCAGCCCTTTTTAAGGTGTAAGACTAAAGCGGGTTGTTGCTCTTCACTCACTTCGCCAAGTAACGCAAGCGGTTTTAATTCCGCTGCATTGGATTGCTCATACTGTGCTTGACGAGCTAGGTCGATATGCCACTCGAAGCGTGCGACTTCAGGGCTGTAAGGTGCTTGTGCGATCACCTGACTAAACTGCATGATGGTGTCTTGAAAGCCTTCGCCATAATGCACCACATTTCCTTCTTTTAATGGGTAAGAAAGAACATGCTGGCGAGCTATCTGTTCAAAGCATTCTTCACCAAGCAGCGCTTCAACCATCGGGTAGGTCGCGGACAACACTTCGCTTAAGCTGACGATAAAGTTATTGCGGTAAATTTGTATGCGTTCATCAGCGGTAAACTCATCACTGGCAATATCGCAGTCTTCACCGAGCGCTTGATAGTGCAGGGCTTTAGCAAACTGGCTTTGTAAGGTGGCTAGATTCATGATGCCTTCCTTGGTTCGCTTTGTTCACTTGGAAGTGTGCCTTGCAACAGCAGTTGCGATGCTTTCTGCGCTTCTCCTAATAAGACTTCTGGCGCGGGGATATCCAAATCCCATTCAATCAACGTATGACGTGGACCGTGTTTTTTTGTCCACTGCGCGAACAGTTGCCAAACTTCATCACTAACTGGGCGGCTATGGGTATCAATCCATATCTCACCTTTGTCGAGTTGTTTGATGGTAAAACCTGCCAAGTGAATCTCATCCACTTTGTCGGCTGGAATCGCATCTAGGTATGTGTCGCAATCAAAACCGTGGTTGAACGCCGAAACATAAACATTGTTTAGATCGAGCAATAAACGACAGTCAGTGCGCTTTTGCACTTCGGTAAGAAACTCCCATTCGCTGATGGTCGAATGTTGAAACTTCACATAACTAGATGGGTTCTCTATCAAGATCTCGCGTTGCAAATATTCCTGCACTTCATTCACGTTACGAGTGAACACGTTGAGCGCTTCTTCCGTATACGGAAGTGGAAGCAGGTCATTAAAGTAGTGACCGCCGTTTTCACTCCAACTTAAATGGTCAGAAACAAGAATTGGGTCGATTGAGTCAATCAGTGATTTAAGTTGCGCAAGATGCTTTTGACTAACACGTTCCACCGAACCTAGCGACAAACCAATACCGTGGCAGCTAATTTGATATTGCTCGCGAAGCGTTTGTAGCTGATGGCGCTCTGTTGCATTGGGTTGGAAATAGTTTTCACTGTGGATTTCTAACCAAGACAACTCAGGCTGGGATTGGCTAAAGTAATCGAGGTGAGGGGTTCTTAATCCAACTCCAACAAGGTCGTGGAAGGTGTGGTGTTTCACGTGAAACTCCTTTTCAAATCGTGCGGGAAGAGAAGGATGCGTCTTGGCTTTGCGTTGGTTGAGCGTCAACGCATCCTCACAATAGCTAGCGATAAAAGATTATGAAGAAGAAGTGCTACCGCCAGCGAGTTTGTCACAAAGACCTTTTGGTACGACTACGAATGCGTCTTTTTGGTTATCTTCTTTAGAAGTACCAGCGCATGAGCTGCTTTTTGTTGCACAGTCGTTTTTACCTGCTTTAGAAACGCCATAGCACTTTTCTTTTTCAGCAGCGACAGCTGGAGCTGCAGTTAGCATTGTGCCACCAAGAGCTAGAAGACCAGTAACAGCAGCAGTAACAGCTAGATTCGACTTTTTCATAATAAATTCCTCTGAATGATTTCCTTTACTTTAAGTTGGCAAGATGAATCGCCTGTTTTGGCGTTTTTGTTATCAACTTGCTTAACTTAAAAGATAGGAAACTGGCTAAAAAACTTTCAGAAAAATTTCTGAAGTAAATGGGTTTGTAGGGTCAAATAGATATAACTAATTGATGTATTGGGCAAAAAAACATCGATTTTTTTATCAAGTTTTGTCTAAACAGCACCCGGTTGTTTAGGTTATAATCGGTTTTTATGTATAAATAACCAGTAGCTCTCATCATGATGGATCCATCTCTATTACTCGACGGTTTGAACGATAAACAACGTGAAGCCGTTGCAGCACCTCTAGAAAACTTGCTCGTTCTTGCTGGCGCAGGAAGTGGTAAGACACGCGTTCTTGTTCACCGTATCGCTTGGCTGATGTCGGTCGAGCAAGCTTCTCCGTTTTCAATCATGTCGGTAACCTTTACCAATAAGGCGGCGGCAGAGATGCGTGGACGTATCGAAGAGCTAATGATGGGCAGTGCAGGCGGTATGTGGAATGGTACTTTCCACGGCATTTGTCACCGTATTCTGCGAGCACACTATCTTGATGCGAAGCTACCGGAAGATTTCCAAATCATTGACAGTGACGACCAGCAGCGTCTGCTAAAGCGTTTGATCAAAGCGCAAAACCTCGATGAGAAGCAATGGCCTGCACGCCAAGTGGCATGGTGGATTAACGGTAAGAAAGACGAAGGTCTGCGTCCGTCGCACATTGATGCGTACCATGATCCAGTAACCAAGACATATCTGCAGTTGTACACCGCTTACCAAGAAGCGTGTGATCGTGCTGGTTTAGTCGATTTTGCGGAAATCTTGCTGCGCGCACATGAGCTACTGCGTGATAACAAGTTCGTCCGTGAACACTACCAAGCACGCTTTAAGCATATCTTGGTGGACGAGTTCCAAGATACCAACAACATTCAATATGCTTGGCTACGTATGATGGCGGGTCCTGAGTGTCACGTGATGATCGTAGGTGATGACGACCAGTCGATTTATGGTTGGCGTGGTGCAAAAGTCGAGAATATTGAGAAGTTTACGCTCGAATTCCCAAGCGTAAATACCATTCGTCTTGAGCAAAACTACCGTTCAACCAAGACCATTCTGGAAGCATCTAACACCCTGATTGCGAATAACACCGAGCGTATGGGTAAAGAGTTGTGGACGGATGGCGTGGTCGGTGAGCCTATCTCGGTTTACAGCGCTTACAACGAATTAGATGAAGCCCGTTTTGCGGTGAACAAAATCAAAGAGTGGCAAGACAAGGGCGGTGCTCTGAATGACGCTGCGATGCTTTACCGTAACAACGCCCAGTCGCGTGTTCTGGAAGAAGCGTTAATTCAAGCCGGTCTGCCTTACCGTATCTACGGCGGCATGCGATTCTTCGAACGTCAGGAAATCAAAGATGCCTTGAGCTACATGCGTCTGATTGCCAACCGTAACGATGATGCGGCGTTTGAACGTGTGGTGAATACGCCAACGCGTGGTTTGGGCGATAAGACGCTTGAAACCATCCGCTTTGCGGCTCGTGATCGTGGTTGCACCATGTGGGAAGCGAGTGTGGCAATGTTGGACGAGAAGGTGCTTGCTGGTCGCGCTGCTGGTGCTCTGAGCCGTTTTATCGAGCTTGTCACCGCGCTAGAAGACGACACCTTAGAGATGCCGCTGCATCACCAAACTGACCATGTGATTAAATACTCGGGCTTGTTCGCTATGTACGAGCAAGAGAAGGGCGAAAAGTCTAAGGCACGTATTGAGAACTTGGAGGAATTGGTGACCGCAACTCGCCAATTCGAGAAACCAGAAGAAGCCGAAGACATGTCACTGCTGACGGCATTCCTAACCCACGCAGCACTAGAAGCGGGCGAAGGACAAGCGGACGAATTTGAAGATGCGGTTCAGCTCATGACATTACACAGTGCGAAAGGTCTAGAGTTTCCATTGGTGTTTATGGTCGGTGTGGAAGAAGGCATGTTCCCAAGCCAAATGTCGGCAGAAGAAGCAGGGCGCTTAGAAGAAGAACGCCGTCTGTGTTACGTGGGCATGACCCGTGCGATGCAGAAACTGTACATCACTTATGCTGAAATGCGTCGTTTGTACGGTCAGGATAAATACCATAAACCGTCTCGCTTTATCCGTGAACTGCCAGAAACTTGTTTAGATGAAGTACGAATGAAGGCGCAAGTTAGCCGTCCTTCAAGCAGTGGTCGATTTAGCCAAACTGTTGTGAAAGAGAGCTTTAATGAAACCGGCTTTACGCTAGGTTCTCGTGTGATGCATCCAAAGTTTGGTGAAGGCACCATCATCAACTTCGAAGGCAGTGGTCCACAAAGCCGTGTACAGATTGCCTTTAACGGTGAAGGCATCAAATGGTTGGTAACTGCTTACGCACGACTAGAGAAGCTGTAAGGCTTCAACAAAACCATCAACTTAAGAGCTGCTTCGGCGGCTCTTTTTGTTTGTGCAGTTTTGGTGTCGCTAACGCAGTAAAAAATGGAATGATAAATGGAGTACAAAAGCGCGACTTAACGATGCCGTTTGAAGTGAAAGGTGGGCGTTGTGGGTGAATGCCTGTTTTCAGCAGATCTACTGAGAAAAACTTTAGGCAAAGAAAAACCCCGAGGGCTTGCGCCCATCGGGGTTATAGTCTTACTCGCAGCAATCCAGCTACTAAGAGTGCTCCATGCATCTAATCCATGATAGTGTGCTGAATCCGTCAGCTTAATCCTTACGTCGCCTTCCTAGCGGTGTCCTTAATGACCTTATCCTGGTCTGCTAACTATCCTCGTTAGCTCTCATCACTTGTTCCCTGAGCGGTGTCCCTGACATCATCCTGATGTTCAAATCCTTGCCTCGTCCAGAGGTGTCCATTTCCCGTCCTTAGTAGCAACCATCCTAGTCACTATTGATTCCGTTCAATGTCCAATTTTGCAATCCATGCCCGACTATTCATCCTGAATAACCGTTTCTTCTTCCTGAAGTTCACCAAGTCCGTGGTGTTTCCTGTTCCGTGTCAGCATCCTTCCGACAGGTTTAATATTACGTGTTTAACGATTTCCAACAACGGGCTAATCTCACATTTTTTAACTCTCTTAGCGTTCAAAAAAGATACATGAGTATTAAATTCAATGGCTTATGCTCTTTTCTGTACGGTTTTACCATTAAAAAAGAGAGGTTTGCTCAACCCTTTGTGAGAGATCTCGCACAAGGGGTCGAGCGAAAGACTCTTACTGCCCGATAGCGGCACCTTCACGTCTTGGATCCGCAGCGCCTTCAAGACCGTCTTTTGTTATTCGTATCGCATGCAGACCAGAGTTCAAATCCCGAACATCGGTTTTAAAGCCCATCTTCTCCAGAGCAGGCTGTAAGCCCTCTGCGGCGGTACCTTGCTCAATATCTAAGGTGCCAAAACGGTTCAGCAATCGTGGCTGATTAATCGCGCTTTGGATGTCCATATCCCATTGCGTGTGGGCGATAATGGCTTGTGCGACGTAACCAATAATGCGGCTGCCACCCGGTGAGCCAATTGCCATGTAAGGCTTGTCATCCTTCATCATAATGGTTGGTGCCATAGATGAACGTGGGCGTTTGCCCGGTTCTAATCGGTTTGCGATTGGCACACCATCTTGATGCGTGCGGAAAGAGAAATCGGTCAGTTCGTTGTTGAGCAAGAAGCCACGCACCATCAAGCGTGAGCCAAAAGCATTTTCAATGGTTGTTGTCATTGAAACTACATTGCCTTGCTTATCGACGATATTGAAATGGCTGGTGGAAGGCAGCTCGATCGATTGGTCCATGCTTAAGTTCATCGCGTGCGACCAAGGAGGATTGCCGGCGTCAACCTTACTCAAGGCTTTACCGACTTGGATAAGCTCAGCACGTTGTTTGAGATAATCTTTATCAAGCAAGCCTTCGGTTGGCATTGGCACATAATCTTGGTCAGCCATGTATTTACCGCGATCCGCGAACGCAAGACGAGATGCATCGGCGATCACTTGCCATGATTTTGCGCTTTCGGCTCCCCATCCTTTCAGATCGTATTGTTCGGTGATCGCAAGAATCTGTCCAACCGTCAATGCGCCAGAGCTTGGTGGTCCCATACCGCAGATGTCATAGCTTTGGTAAGCCGCACAAACCGGTTCACGTTGCTTGATTTGGAACGCGTCAAAGTCAGGTTGTGCCAATACGCCAGGATTGCCCGGTGCATTCTGTACTGTCTTGATGATGTCTGTGGCGATATCGCCTTGATAAAAAGCTTTTGCCCCTTGCTCTGCAATTGCCGTCAGAGTTTGCGCGTATTCAGGGTTCTTCAACAATGTGCCTTCGGCTTTTGGTGAGCCATCTGGATTAAAGAAGTAAGCTTTAGTCGCAGGGAAGCGTGATAGGCGCTTGGCATCTTTTTCAATCAGGCTCGCGAGGCGAGGACTCACTTCGAAACCTTGCTCAGCCAAGGTAATTACAGGTTGGATGATTTTCTTCCATTCTAACTTGCCGTATTTCTGGTGCGTGTCCCACAGTAGTTTCACTGTGCCAGGAGTGGCGACGGAACGCCCACCGACAACCGCATCGTAAAATTGCAGTGGTTGTCCTTTGTCATCTAGGAAGAGTTTCGGCGTCGCGGCGAGCGGTGCGGTTTCGCGTCCATCATATGTAGTCAGTTTTTGTTTCTCACTGTCCCAATACACTAAGAAGGCGCCACCACCAATGCCTGAAGATTGCGGTTCTACCAAGCCCAGCATCAGTTGTACGGCAACCATGGCATCAATAGCATTACCACCTTGAGCAAGAACGTCTGCCCCAGCTTGGGTGGCTAGTGGGTTGGCTGCGGTGACCATATAATCTTTGGCTTTGACCAATTGCTTTTGCTCGAAGCCAGTACTGTGCTCCGGTGCAACCGCATCTGCTGCTTGGTTAGCAAAGGCTGAGGTAGATAAGACGAGTGGGGAAGTAAGAAAAAGACCCGTGGTCACGAGTCGGTTGAACGTCCAATGCATGATGACTCTCCATGTTGCCAGTTTTGTGCTTTCAGCTTGGCAGTCATGAAGAGTCACGTCGAGTCAGCAATCTTAGAAATGTCGATTGTGCTACGCTTTTAAATCAGTACTTTATCCGATAAAAGTGCTGATGGTTTGGTACAAAATACTGCCGCCCACGAGAGTAAATACCACGCCACACAGACCGTCGATATAGATGCCTGCTTGTTGCAATTTACGTTGTAAGCGCTGTGTCGACAGCATCCATGCAAGGCTAGAGAACCAGAATAGCGACAAGCCAAACAGGATGATCAAAGCAATACCTTTGCCAGTGATCGACATACCTGCAGGGACTAAGCTCGACATCAAACTGATAAAGAACACCAAGGCTTTCGGGTTAAGGATGTTGGTCGCAAATCCTTTCGCAAATGCCTGACGCTTATTGCTGATCACAAAGTTGTTTGGCTTCTTAGGTTGATCCGCCTGTGGGTTTTTGATCATCGAGATCACTGCGCGCAATGCACCAATACCTAAATAGAGCAGGTAACTACCACCAAGCAGTTGCACCACCGAGTACAACACTGGGTGCTGGTGGACGACAAAACTCACACCTGTCAGGCTGAACAAAGAGTGCAGCAAAATACCGACAGACAATCCCAACGCAATGTACAAGCCCGTTTGACGACCATGACGCGTCGCGTTTTGTACGACCAGCGCAAAGTCGGGACCTGGACTCATTAGGGCAATAAAGTGAATGCTGGCGAGTGTCAGCAATATGGTGGATTCATTCATAACACATCTCAAATTTAACCAATGCGGCTATTGTCGTGGTAAGTCACCTGTGGCGCTTGTAAAAAACTGACAGCTTTCTCGGTAAATGAAATTAACGAGCCACTTGAGAAGGGGAAACGCCGTAGGTCTGTTTAAACGCTTTGCTGAAATGCGCTTGATCGTAGAAACCGATTTGATGAGCGACGTCGGTACCACATTGACCAGCTTGCAGTAACTTCATGCCTTGTTCAAGGCGCAGGCGTGCGAACCATGCATAAGGCGTCATGCCAGTTTGCGCTTTAAAGTGGCGCTGGAACTGAGTTGGGCTCAGTTGGCACAGCTCTGAAAGTGAATCCAAACGCACTGCTTGGTCAAGGTTCGCCATTAGATAATCTTTTAACGTCCCAAGCGATTGGTTTCCTAGCGGCACGACTTTTTGTCGCTCAAGCGATCCGTAGCGTTCAAAAAGCTGGTTAAATCCTTCAAAAGGAAGGCAATCTTTGGTGAGTTGGCTGAGGTTTTCACGACGAAGTAGTCCGTGTAAGTTACTAAGTTGTGAAAATATCTGTGGATCCGAGATGATCAGTTCGTTGAAGTGTATTATTTGACCGTTTTTCTTAAGATCGGCTAGATCGCTCAATAGGTGAGGTTCGATCGCAAACACATTCACTTCGTAGCCACTTTCGAGCTTAGATTGCCCGTCGTGCAGCTCATCCGGCGGCATAATCACAATTTGCCCGTGACCAACTTGGTGGCTGTTACCTTGGTATTGGAACTTCTGCGCACCATGCGTGATCAGGCCGAGATGAAAATCCAGATGGTAATGCCTTTGAAAAGCAAATTTCTGGTATTTCGCCTCTATTAGACTCAAGTTGTCATGGTCGGTTGCGTAGTACTGAATATGTTCCATTAAACAAAAAAAGCTTGGTCACATTATGACCAAGCTTATCTGGCAATTTCTAACTTGTCTTGTAAAAAACGATCACTGTGGCTGAACGATTCGGCGTGAGCGACGGTTATTACGTAATCCATCAAAGCTAAACACGACTAGTGCTCCCCAAATAAAGACGAAAGTGATCGCTTTATCCATGGTAAAGGGTTCGCCATACATCAATACTGCAAGTAAAAACATTAAGCTTGGGCCTATATATTGGAAAAAGCCCAAAGTCGATAATTTGAGTCTTGTTGCTGCACCCGTAAAGCACAGCAGTGGCAGGGTTGTTATAACCCCAGCTGCGATCAACAAACTATTTAACGTAAGTGGATTCGTAAACATATTTGAGGTTGGTGTATCGGCAATAAAAAGCAAATAAACAGCGGCCACCGGCAGCAGAAGTAATGTCTCGATAAACAAGCCAGTTTTTGCATCGACACTGACTTTCTTTCTTAATAAGCCATAAAAGCCGAAGCTCATTGCTAACGCCATCGCAACAACAGGTACGGAGCCAAATACAATCAGTTGAACGAGTACGCCACAACCTGCCAATACAACCGCGAACCACTGTAATTTACGCAGTCTCTCTCCCAAAAATACCATCCCAAGTAAGACGTTGATCAGTGGGTTAATGTAATAACCTAAGCTGGCGTCGAGCATATGATTCGAGTTTACCGCCCAAATGAAAATCAACCAATTGCCGCCAATTAGCATGGAACTTGCGATCAGGTAAGCGATTTTCGTTTTGTCTTTCGCGATGTGGTAAGCCGAGCGCCAGTGACGGCCAAAATGGAGGAGTGCAGCAAGCAAAAAGAAAGACCATATCACTCGGTGGCTTAGAATTTCCAAAGGAGATACTTGTGCGATGGACTTAAAGTACATCGGCGCAATGCCCCACATGGTATACGCACCAATCGCTAGCAAGATACCTTGCCGCGCGCGTTGTTGTTCGTCTTCTGGTGTCATGAAGTGTCACCTAATTGTGTGTTTTATAGAGCAGAAAATCAGTATACGAGTCGTGATGCGAAACACCTAACAATTTGCGGTTTTATTCACCATGAAACCCCATTACAATGTGCCCTCACTTTGTGTGCCAGTGGTATGCATAAGCACCTCTTTTTTAAGACCCAATCTGAGACTTTTCATGACCTCGACCTTGTTAGCCGAACAATCTGATTCGCCTGTAACGCCTCAACGTGTGTTGGAGGATGTGTTTGGTTACCAAGAGTTCCGTGATGGTCAGCAGTTGGTGATTGATGCTGCGGTAGAAGGTCGCGACAGCTTAGTTATCCTGCCTACTGGTGGCGGTAAGTCGCTGTGTTATCAAATCCCTGCTTTGGTTCGCTCTGGTATTACTTTGGTGATTTCTCCGCTTATCTCGCTGATGAAAGACCAAGTGGACCAGCTTAAAGCCAACGGTGTAGCGGCTGAATGCATTAACTCGACCATGCCTCGTGAAGAGCTGCTCAGCGTGTATAACCGCATGCACACTGGTCATCTTAAGTTGGTGTACGTCTCGCCAGAACGCGTATTAATGCGTGACTTCATTGAACGTTTGGAAAACCTGCCGTTATCGATGATTGCCGTTGATGAAGCGCACTGTATTTCCCAGTGGGGACACGACTTCCGTCCAGAATATGCCGCGCTTGGTCAACTTAAGCAGCAGTTTTCCCATGTGCCATTTATGGCGCTGACGGCGACCGCAGATGACGCAACGCGCCGAGATATTCTTGAACGTCTGCAACTGAATAATCCAGAGGTTTACCTAGGCAGCTTCGACCGTCCTAACATTCGCTACAACTTAGTTGAGAAGCACAAGCCGGTTTCGCAAATCGTTCGTTATCTTGAAACCCAAAAGGGGAATTGCGGCATCATCTATTGTGGTAGCCGGAAGAAAGTTGAGATGGTGACCGAGAAGCTGTGCAACAACCACATTCGTGCTGCTGGTTATCACGCAGGTATGGATGCTGATGAGCGCGCTTACGTTCAAGAAGCTTTCCAACGTGATGACATCCAAATTGTAGTGGCTACCGTCGCATTCGGTATGGGTATCAACAAACCAAACGTGCGCTTTGTGGTTCACTTTGATATCCCGCGTAATATCGAGTCCTACTATCAGGAAACCGGTCGTGCAGGGCGTGATGGTTTGCCTGCGGAAGCGATGATGTTGTATGACCCAGCGGACATCAGTTGGCTGCGCCGTATGTTGGATGAGAAAGACGATGGTCCACAGAAGCAGGTGGAAACCCACAAACTGAATGCGATGAGTGCCTTTGCTGAGGCGCAGACTTGTCGTCGTCAGGTACTATTGAATTACTTTGGTGAGTATCGTGAGAAGCCATGTGGCAACTGCGATATTTGCTTAGATCCACCGAAACACTTTGATGCCACGGAAGAAGCGCGTAAGGCGTTGTCTTGTGTGTACCGTGTTAATCAGAGCTTTGGTATGGGCTACGTGGTAGAAGTGCTACGTGGCATGCAAAACATTCGTGTACGTGAAAATGGGCACGATAAGATTTCTACTTACGCGATAGGGCGCGATCATAGCCACGATTACTGGGTGAGTATTTTCCGTCAGTTAATCCACAAAGGGCTGCTGTTCCAAAACATCACTCGTAACTCAACGTTGCAACTTACCGAAGAGGCGCGTCCGTTGTTGCGTGGCGATGTGACTCTGGAGTTAGCGGTTCCACGTTTAGACACCGCAGCACGTGCGGCGAAGTCAGATAAACTGACCAGCAAGAACTACGACAAAAAGCTGTTTGCTAAGTTACGCAAGTTGCGTAAGTCGATTGCTGATGAAGATGGTTTGCCACCATACGTGGTCTTCAGTGACGCGACTCTGATTGATATGGCGGAAATTCTGCCAACGTCTTACGGCGAAATGCTGGCAGTGAGCGGTGTTGGTCAACGCAAACTAGAGAAGTACGCCGATCCATTCCTTGATTTGATTCAAGAACACATTACTCACCACGGATAAGGAACCAAGATGCAAAAGGAATTTGGCTTAGCGGACTACATGGCACAAGAAGGGCGCTTAATCATTACTGCGCCGAGCTTTGACCTTGATAGTTTTCCTGCCTTAGGTGAGCGTTTAGTCGGCTTGCTTTCCGCTACTGTGGTGGAAAAGCAATGGGATGCGGACATTCACTCTTGGCTGATCGACTTTGAAGGTTGCCGACTGTTTATGAAAGCAGAGCATTACAGCGAAGCGATTTGGTTTGAAGCGTTAGCGATTGAAGAGAGCAGGGAAGAGTTGGATTATCTTGCAGGATTGTTCCAGCGCGGTTTCTAAAAATAGAATTTTTCTTGAAAGGGTGTTTCACATGAAACACCCTTTTTTATGCTTAAACGTTTGCGTCAAACAGACGACTTGCGGCGAAAAGTGGTTAATGTATAATCGCCCACCGCTTCGCTCAGAATGAGCCAAGCCAGTTTATTTTTCATTTTACATTGTTGGTAAGAGCCACTTTATTCAGTGACTCGATTTGGGTTCCCTCACCCCCAAACCAAACTAAAAAGGTATCGCATGAGTAACTTTACCCCTGCGCAGCAGCGCAACGCCCTTATCTATCTGGTTCTATTCCACCTAGTCATTATTGCATCTAGCAATTACCTAGTTCAGCTACCGTTTACTATTTTCGGTTTCCATACCACTTGGGGCGCATTCACTTTCCCATTTATATTCCTAGCGACTGACTTAACTGTGCGTATTTTCGGTGCTCAGTTGGCGCGTAAGATCATCTTCTTAGTGATGTTGCCTGCTTTGGCAGTGTCTTACTTCTTATCGGTGGTGTTCTTCGAAGGTCAATTCCAAGGTTTTGGTCACCTAGGGGAATTTAACTTATTCGTTGCTCGTATCGCGATTGCTAGCTTCATGGCGTACCTACTTGGTCAGATCATGGATGTGCACGTGTTCAACCGCCTACGTCAAATGAAGCAATGGTGGGTGGCACCAACGTGTTCAACGCTTTTCGGTAATGCACTTGATACCATCGCTTTCTTCGCCATTGCGTTCTATCAAAGCCCAGATCCATTTATGGCAGAGCATTGGACGGAAATCGCGCTGGTGGATTACGGCTTCAAACTAATTATCAGTCTTGGTTTGTTCGTTCCGATGTACGGCGTATTACTGAATTACCTAATTAAGAAGCTGACTGCGGTGAACCCTGACTTTAAGGTGACGACAAGCGTTCAGTCTTAATATCAGTGGGAACCCCGAAAGCCGCTTGCTTAAATCAAGCGGCTTTTTTGTACCTGCTTACTGGGATTTAGAGGGTTTTGTACAGCGTGGGGAGCAATTAGATCATGGGTGTCCAAAAGCTCCCTGAGCTGTACGAAGGTAAAAATGAGCAGTAAAAAAGGTCCCGAGTGAGACCTTTTAATCGAAGGTACGGCACGTAGAGGAAGCTCGCTGGTGAAATGGCTAACAGAGCATCTTCTCAATCAAAATGGCTTTTTGCGCATCGAAGGCGCCAAGTTGCAGGCCGTTATCCCAGCTGATGCTTTGATTGAACATCGCCAACATCAAACCGACACTGCGTTGATTGGCGTCCTGCCAGCAATCAGACTCGCTGTACTCTCCATCATTTATCGCGTTGCCATTAAAGAGAATGGGCTCGAAACGCCATTTTTCTCCGACACGGTAGTAGCCTTTGCTGGTTAAGGTCTGGTTGGATTGAATCGTTAGATTGTGCTCGATGCCCGGTTCACCTGTTAGTTCAAATACAAACCTTAGCTGGTGGTCGTCACATTGCAGCTCAACGATCAGTTGGCCGTTTTCCTCAACCAGTGTTGATTGAGAGTAGTCTCCGAAGCAATGCAGCAACCAAGAAATAGGGTGGCTAGCTGTCTCAAGAAACCACTCTTTGAGCGTGAAGGTGCCTGGTAGATTAACTTGGGTGACTAGATTGACCACACAAGGTTGGGTTTGCGAGGCGAGCCACTTCTCTATCGTCTTGGCGGTCTCTAGCTGAGCAAAGGCGTAATTAACCAATAGGTTGGCGTTCGGTTGCTGCCAGTGAGTGATGTCGGAATTCAATCCCACCAATGGCTTTTCACAAATCAGCTTGGTTGAACCTAACGTCTTTATGATCTCTGCATGAGTATGCGCAGGTGTCGCGATGGTCACGACATCGAGTTGTTTGAGTGCACTGATGTTCGTTTCTGCCTTTAGGATTGCTTCCTCACTGCACGCTTGCTGAAGCGGTTCTATTTGGTTGGCGCATAACGTTGTGACCGATACACCATTGTTTCGATAGTGGGGAATGTGCGTGCGTCCCCAGTTGATGCCTATGATGCCAGCTTGTTTGATTTGCTCTGGCTTGTTGAAACGTTCACCCAATGGCGGCAAGGCAATTCGTTCATCTGTTAGACGTTGGTCATGGTGATAATCATTGCTTGGCAGCACTTGCCATGGCTTGTTGTAATGCTGCTTGAGTGCACAAACGAGTTCGTAGAAATTCCACTTATCCTTTAAGTTGCTATCAAGATGGTATAAACCGGCTTCGTTCCGCTCAATAAGCTGCAAAAAGGCGAGTGCAGTATCGTCCATATGAGAAGTCGCGGGATACCAAGCTGTGCTAGCGGTAATAACGCCGTACTCTTCATATTGGCGGTCGAGATGCGCCAACATGTTATTGCCTTCTGCTTGGTGATGGAGCTGCCAACCAATTCGAGCAACCATCGCATCTGGATTTGCTTGCCAGATTGCATCTTCACAACGAACTTTGTATTTGCCGTAATCATCTTGGGTGTTTCTTTCTTCAAAGATGCCATAAGGCCCGTTTTTTGTGGCATCAAATACCATTGCTGTGCTGACAAAGAGGTAAGGAATATTATGGCGTTTGCATTGCTCACCAAGCCACGCTGCCCACTCTTCACTTCCCATCGCCATATGGCACACCGCATTGATGTGGTGTTGCTGCCAAAATTGTTCACTTTGCTGTAGATCATCCGGCGGGATTTGGTGGTGATTCCACTCCAATATGTTCCAGCCGCGTAGGTGAAACTGATGAGCGACTTTTGGGGCGAGGGTGCCAGTTAAGCCAGTCATTAAAACGGTTTTCATGATGGTGCATCTTGGTTGGCGAAATTGTGTTTATCAATAAAGCATGGCTGTTTTTCGATGTAGAGCGGAGAAGCTGAGATTTTTGCTGGGCAGCACGTTTTGTAGGGGAAGTAGAAGCAAAAAAGCCCAAGCGAACGCCTGGGCTTTAGTATTGTAAGGCAGTGATATTCGCTTATTTTGCTACGATATTTAATGGCCAGCCGATGTCTGTCTGACGGTTGGATTCAATTTCCAACTCAGCCGCAGTCAGTGGGTTTTTCTCTAGCCATTGCGCATCAATGTGTAACGTTAGATTGTCGCCTTCAACCGTTAGAGTCACATTTGGCTCTAGATCAGGATTGCGACGATGGCTGAGCAGAACCGCAAGACGCAACAATCTCAATACTCGTTTTGCACTCGAGCCTGATAATGCATGCTGCTCAGGTAAAGAAGTGAGTTGTTCGCGATAGCGACGAGCCACTTCACCAATAAAGAACTTCTGCGCGCGCGTGTAACCAGGCAGATCCAAATTCTGCAGCAAGTAAGCACTATGCTCTCCGCCTTTTTTGAAATCGATAGTTAAGCCAATTTCATGCAGTTTTGCGGCGGTCTCGAGTAATATCTTGCCCTGAGGCTCTGTAATCCACTCATCGCCCCCAGCTTGCTGTAAAAGCGTGTGTGCCAGACTAGCGACTTGTTCACCGTATTGGTGATCGAGCTGATAACGATTTTGTACGCTAGCGATAGTGCGGGCACGAATGTCTTCTTGACGAAGCTCTTCAACCATCTCATACACTAAGCCTTCGCGTAGTGCGCCGCCAGCCAGTGTCATAGCATCGATTTCAAGCAATTCAAAAACGGCAATCAAAATAGAGAGGCCACTAGGGAACACTAATGCACGCTCAAGTGTTAAGCCTTCAATATCGAGCTCTTCTAAATGGTCGGCCAACATGGCTTGCTTCTGTAGACGCTTGAGTTTGGAGTGAGTGATTACTTCGTCCATGCCTTGCGCCAGCATTATCTCTTGCAATGCCTGAACAGTGCCTGATGCACCAACACACACATCCCAACCAATTTCTGTATAACGTTCTAAAATCGGCTGGATGGTCTGTTTCGCTCCTTCAATTGCCGCGTCAAAGTTACGAGCATTCAATTGGCGATCTTTAAAGAAGTTTTCAAGCCAAGTCACGCAGCCCATTTTTAAGCTGGTCAGTGCTTTGGCTTCGAAACCTTCCCCGATAATCAGTTCGGTACTTGCTCCACCGATATCGACTACAAGGCGACGACCACTACCGCCAGAGGTGTGAGCGACACCTTTATAGATAGTGGCAGCTTCTTCTTCACCAGCAATCACTTCGATAGGCTGGCCTAGAATTTGGTTAGCCTTTTCTAAAAACACATCTACATTGGTCGCGGTACGTAATGTTGCAGTACCGACGATGCGAATGTTTTGTTTAGGAATGTCCTGCAAGCGTTCCGCAAATAGACTTAAGCAGTCCCATCCTCGCTGCATAGCTTCCATACTAAGAGAATTATGTTCATCTAAGCCCGCTGCTAGACGAACTTTGCGCTTAATTTTAGCCATTGTTTGAACGCTGCCATCGATGTGACGCACAACGAGCATGTGAAAACTGTTCGACCCGAGGTCGATGGCGGCATATAGCGGTGATGATCCTGCTTGACTCATAAAACGAACTCAGTTTCCTATTACGATTGTTTTGGGGCCGATTGACGCGGTTGGCGTGGACGACGTCCCTGCGGCTTACGGTTACCAGAACCAGAACGGGTACCGCCAGTATTCGTGCGGCGCTGTTGGTTGCGTGGTGCACGCATACGAATCGGAGCCGGTAGATCTTGAATCAGTGCCGACGAATCGTACTCTGAAACTGGGATTGTGTGCTCAATGTATTCTTCGATTGCTGGTAGGTTAACCGCGTACTCTTCACAAGCAAAACTGATCGAATGACCGCTCGCACCAGCGCGGCCAGTACGGCCAATACGGTGAACATAATCTTCACAGTCGTCAGGAAGGTCGTAGTTGAAAACGTGCGTTACCTGAGGAATATGCAGGCCACGCGCTGCAACGTCAGTTGCAACTAAGATGTCGACATCACCTTTGGTGAATTGCTCAAGAATCTTCTCACGCTTCTTCTGCGGTACATCGCCAGTAAGAAGGCCTACACGGTGTCCATCGGCAGCCAAATGACCCCAAACCGATTCACACTTATGCTTGGTATTGGCAAAAATGATAGCGCGATCTGGCCACTCTTCTTCAATTAGTGTTTGAAGCAGCGCCATTTTGTCTTCATTAGAAGGATAGAAAAGCTCTTCCTGAATGCGGTGGCCAGTTTTTTGTTCTGGTTCGACAACGACATGCTCAGGAGTATTCATGTGTTCGAATGCCAGTTCTTGAACGCGGTAAGAGAGCGTAGCTGAGAACAGCATGTTCAAACGCTCTTTTGGCTCAGGCATACGACGGAACAAGAAGCGAATGTCTTTAATAAAGCCAAGATCGAACATGCGGTCGGCTTCGTCCAGAACAACAGCTTGAATGTTGTTGAGGTTAAATACGCGCTGTTTGTAGAAATCGATGATACGGCCTGTTGTTCCGATCAGAATATCTACGCCGTCTTGCAGTTTCGCAAGTTGCTTGTCGTAGCTTTCACCACCGTAAGCTAGAGCGGTTTTTAGACCTGTGCTTTCAGTTAATGATTCTGCATCATTGTAAATCTGAATAGCGAGCTCACGTGTTGGCGCCATAATAATTGCGCGTGGCTGTGTAGGCTTACGACCTTCATGTTCCGGAGTCGTCAGAAGGTGGTTGAACGTAGCAGTAAGAAACGCGAGCGTTTTACCAGTACCCGTTTGGGCCTGGCCTGCGATGTCTTGGCCGGTGAGCAGGACCGGCAACGCCAAGGCTTGGATAGGGGTACAAAATTCGAACCCTTTTTTGTCCAATCCTTCAATAACTTGGGGCTTTAAGCCCAAATCGGCGAACTTTTGCTCTGTGATATGCGTCTTTTTCATGGCTATAGAATATCAGCTAAAGCTTGCAATACGAAAGTAAATACATTCCAATAGGGCATCTAATTACTGGTTATCATCCAACCAGTTTCGAAAAACACATTGGAGTGGAAGATGAGTGATAAGATTTTGCAGCTAACTGATGACGGTTTTGAAAACGATGTAATCAACGCTGCAGGCCCGGTTCTAGTGGATTTTTGGGCAGAATGGTGTGGTCCTTGTAAAATGATCGCTCCTATTTTGGACGAAATCGCAGACGAGTACGAAGGCAAACTCACTATCGGTAAACTAAACATCGACCATAACGCAGGTACACCACCTAAGTTTGGTATTCGCGGCATTCCAACGCTATTACTATTTAAAGATGGTAACGTAGCGGCAACGAAAGTAGGTGCTCTGTCTAAAACTCAACTGAAAGAGTTCCTAGACGCAAACTTATAATCACCAAGTGATTACAGATAAAACCGTGCAAAGTTACAATGCACGGTTTTGTTTTTCTAACTCTGGACTAGAATACTAATTAGTGCTAACTTATCGCGCGTTAATTGAACAAATTTCTCTTCTTGGTCGATCCTGAGACCAAATCCATCTTAACTAGAAAACAGATCTTATTTTGACTAAACAAGAATCCACCACCATGAACCTTACCGAACTGAAGAACAGACCTGTGTCTGACCTTGTAAAACTGGGCGAAAGCTTAGGATTAGAGAACCTAGCTCGCTTAAGAAAACAAGACATCATCTTCGCGATTTTAAAAGCGCACGCGAAAGGCGGCGAAGACATCTTTGGCGATGGGGTTCTGGAAATTCTGCAAGACGGCTTTGGTTTCCTACGCAGTGCAGATAGTTCATACCTTGCGGGTCCGGACGATATCTACGTATCACCAAGTCAGATTCGTCGCTTTAACCTACGTACTGGTGACTCTATCGCTGGTAAAATTCGTCCACCAAAAGACGGTGAACGTTATTTTGCCCTTCTAAAAGTCAATACCGTTAACGACGATAAACCAGACAACGCCCGTAACAAGATCCTATTTGAAAACCTTACCCCTCTACATGCGAATGAGCGCATGGTGATGGAGCGTGGTAACGGTTCAACAGAAGACATTACAGCACGTGTTTTAGACTTGGCATCGCCAATCGGTAAAGGTCAACGTGGTCTGATTGTTGCTCCGCCTAAAGCGGGTAAAACAATGCTTCTGCAAAACATCGCGCAAAGCATCGCGTACAACCACCCAGAGTGTGAGTTGATGGTTCTTCTTATCGACGAACGTCCAGAAGAAGTAACTGAGATGCAGCGCCTAGTTAAAGGTGAAGTGGTTGCGTCGACTTTCGATGAGCCAGCATCTCGTCACGTACAAGTAGCGGAAATGGTAATCGAGAAGGCAAAACGTCTTGTTGAACATAAGAAAGACGTGGTTATCTTGCTTGACTCTATCACTCGCCTAGCTCGTGCTTACAACACCGTAGTGCCTTCATCAGGTAAAGTACTAACAGGTGGTGTGGATGCAAACGCATTACATCGTCCTAAGCGTTTCTTCGGTGCTGCACGTAACGTAGAAGAAGGCGGCAGCCTAACTATCATCGCAACGGCACTAGTAGATACTGGTTCTAAAATGGATGAAGTTATCTACGAAGAGTTCAAGGGTACAGGTAACATGGAACTGCACTTGAACCGTAAGATTGCTGAGAAGCGTGTATTCCCTGCGATTGACTTCAACCGCTCAGGTACACGTCGTGAAGAGCTACTGACGAAGACTGACGAACTACAGAAGATGTGGATTCTGCGTAAGATCGTTCACCCAATGGGCGAAATCGACGCAATGGAATTCCTAATCGATAAGCTAGCGATGACGAAGACCAACGATGAGTTCTTCGATGCGATGCGTCGTCAATAGTCTCAGATAAGTTATTCTGCGAAAAGCCACCGTATATCGGTGGCTTTTTTATTGCTTTCTCCCGATAGAAGTATCAGAATGAAGGAAATGTTATCGGGAGGTTAACATGCAACAAGGAATGTTGTCGTCATTACTCCTGAGCTTGTCACTTATCACTCTACCTGCGACATTATCTGCCAAGGAAATGCATGAGTCTGTAGTAGAGCAGTGGCTTCAGGATACTCAAATACAGGCTAAAGTCTCTGAACTGCTTGATTACGCTGTCAGAGATGAAGTCGACTCGCTTAAATTTGCCCTTGATAGACTTGCTTTGCCTCAACAAGAGGTGGTGCGCTTTCAATTATTGGAAAAGCTTGAAAAGCAAGATGTGATTCTCACGCCTCGAATGGCTCTGTTTGTTGAGTCCCAGATCCGTATGACCCCGACTTATCAAGTGTTAGAGCGAGGTGATGGGTATGAATTTAGTGTACCCGCTTTTAACTTTCCCGTTATTGCGAGTCGCTTGATTAAGCGTTGGAAACAAGACCAAAGTACCTTGGACTTTGTCTTACAAGCTGAACGAAGAGAGCTTAACTTAAAGCAATGGCTTACAGGGCCATCTCAACAAGCTCAAGCACGTGAAGCGCTTTTGATTCGAGAGTTAGACAGCTTATCACCCAATGCACTTGCTGCATTAACGGCCCAGTTAACCAAAGCAAATGTGACTAGTTGGTTACCATCGACGGCCGTGATAGTCAGGTTGGCACAAGTTAGTCAGGATGAGGAAGTGTACAACTTACTCTGGCGGATGAAAGCTGATTACAACAGCCAGTCCGAACTTGAGCGTTTAGCTGCGGTTGGAGACGTTTTTTCCATTCAGCAATTGATGAATGCCACAGTTAACCCATCACTCAAGCCAGAAGCTATTAGTCTACTTACAAAATCTAATCCTCTATCTCCGCAAGTAAAGCAGTTTCTAGTTAGAAAAATGGCGTTATCAGAAGAAGCAACCATGGTTGCTCGAGAGCTTGCTCAACAAGGGCATCAAACCTGGTTGGAAGAGTTAGTATCTTCGAACCATCAGATAAAGACTCGGCAGATTGAACAAGTATTAAAGTAATCTTGCTCACATACCCACACAAAATAGGAGGATCTTAGAGTCCTCCTATTTGTTATACTGCGGACAGTTTAATCAGCCAGCATGAAGGCCTATGAGTTTTAAGGATTTACGCGAATTTATCGACCACCTAGAACAGAAAGGTCGACTTAAACGCATCACTCACCCTGTCGATCCCGCTTATGAAATGACAGAAATCAGCGACCGCACCTTGCGTGCTGGTGGACCTGCGCTGTTGTTTGAGAACCCAATCGGCTACGACGTACCTGTTTTGACTAACCTGTTTGGTACACCAGAGCGTGTCGCAATCGGTATGGGACGTGAAGATGTTAAAGAATTAAGAGAAGTCGGTAAGCTGCTGGCTTATTTAAAAGAACCTGAGCCACCAAAAGGCTTCAAAGACGCTTTAGAAAAACTGCCTGTGTTCAAACAAGTATTGAACATGCCGGCTAAGCGTTTACGTAAAGCACCATGCCAAGACATTGTTTGGCAAGGTGATGAAGTCGACTTGGATAAAATTCCGGTAATGAGCTGCTGGGCAGAAGATGTAGCGCCGCTGCTTACTTGGGGCTTAACCGTAACCAAAGGTCCAAGTAAGAAACGTCAGAACCTAGGCATTTACCGTCAGCAGAAAATTGCCAAGAACAAAATCATCATGCGTTGGTTAGCCCATCGTGGTGGTGCGCTTGATCTGCGCGATTGGATGGAAACCAACCCTGGTAAACCTTTCCCAGTTTCGGTCGCGTTTGGTGCAGACCCAGCAACCATTCTTGGTGCAGTAACACCAGTGCCAGATACGCTATCGGAATACGCATTTGCAGGTTTGCTACGTGGAAGCAAAACGGAAGTCGTGAAGTCAGTCAGCAACGATTTGGAAGTGCCAGCGAGCGCGGAAATCGTGATGGAAGGCTATATCGACCCGAACGAGTTTGCTGATGAAGGTCCTTACGGTGACCACACTGGCTACTATAACGAAAAAGAAAAGCACCACGTATTTACTATTACGCACATTACTATGCGTAAAGACCCTATTTATCACAGCACCTACACAGGTCGTCCGCCAGATGAACCAGCTGTATTGGGTGTGGCATTAAACGAAGTGTTTGTGCCTATTCTGCAAAAGCAATTCCCAGAGATTGAAGACTTCTATCTTCCGCCAGAAGGTTGTTCGTACCGAATGGCCGTCGTCACCATGAAGAAGCAGTACCCAGGACATGCCAAGCGCGTAATGATGGGCGTGTGGTCTTTCTTACGTCAATTTATGTATACCAAGTTTGTTATTGTGTGCGATGAATCGGTAAACGCACGAGATTGGAATGATGTCGTGAAAGCCATGTCAGAGCATATGGATCCTGTACGTGATACCTTGATGATAGATAACACGCCAATCGACTCGCTCGACTTTGCTTCACCAGTGGTTGGGCTTGGCTCCAAAATGGGCTTGGATGCGACCATTAAATGGGATGCCGAGCTGGCGACGCGAACCGAGGTCACTGAGCGAGACAGCAAAGCGATTACCGAAGCAGAACTGAATGAGTTGAAACAGCAACGCCCTGAGATTGTTGACGTCTATCTTCCAGTTACAGCAAACAACCAATTTGCTGTCGTGACTATGAAGAAAGACCAAGCTGGTCAATCCCAAGAATTGATGGAACATCTATGGGGCTTCTTTGCTCAGTACACGGATAACAAATTCATCATTTTGTGCGACGATGACGTTAATGCACGAGATTGGAATGACATCATTTGGGCGGTGACAACTCGAATGGACCCAGATAGAGACACGATTCAAGTGCTTGGTAAGACTGAGAGTTCATCCCAATTAGGACTGGATGCGACCAACAAGTTCGAATCTGAAGTCACGCGCGAGTGGGGTACGCCTATCAAAAAAGATCCTAAACTTGTGGCTAAAGTCGATGAGATTTGGGACCAGTTAGGTATTCTATGAGTCATCAAGTCCACCTTCTACCAATGGACGTTACATTCCAAGTAAAAGAAGGGGAGACGGTGTTGGAAGCTGCGCTCAACAACAATATTCGCTTCCCACACCGTTGCCAAGTTGGCGCTTGCGCCATGTGCATGTGTAAAAAGCTAACGGGCGAGGTGAGCTATCACCTCGAACCTATGCTAACCGAAAAAGAGCAACAGCAAGGTTGGATATTCCCTTGCCAAGCCTATACAGAAAGTAATTTAGTGCTTACTTTTGACGAGTAAGCGAGAGGAACACCATGACCATCCAATGTAAAGTAAAGTCTATTCAGCCGTTAGCTTGTAATACTTACCAAATCCTTCTTCATCCAGAATCACCAGTGCCTTTTAAAGCGGGTCAGTACCTAATGGTGGTGATGGGTGAAAAAGACAAACGTCCTTTCTCTATCGCAAGCAGCCCTTGTCGTCATGAAGGTGAACTTGAACTGCACATCGGTGCGGCGGAACACAACGCTTATGCACAAGAAGTTGTCGAAGCAATGCAAGCGGCGCTTGAAACTGATGGTCAGATTGAAATTGATGCGCCACATGGCGATGCTTGGGTTCAAGAAGAAAGCGAACGCCCATTATTATTAATTGCTGGTGGTACAGGCTTCAGTTACGTTCGCTCGATTCTGGATCACTGCGTAGCGCAGAATAAAACCAATCCTATCTATTTATATTGGGGGGCGCGCGATAACTGCCAGCTTTATGCTAAAGACGAACTGGTCGAGATTGCCGACAAGTTTGCCAATGTTCACTTTGTGCCAGTAGTAGAAGAAGCTCCTGCAGACTGGCAAGGTAAAGTTGGTAACGTGCTACAAGCTGTAGCTGAAGATTTCGAAAGCTTAGAAAACTACGATATCTATATTGCAGGTCGTTTTGAAATGGCTGGCGCAGCACGTGAACAGTTCACTCAGAACAAGAAAGCGAAGAGCGAACGTATGTTCGCAGACGCGTACGCATTCATTTAAATACGGCTTTTAAGGCAGAAAAAGAGGGTTTTTTTACCCTCTTTTTTGCTTTTTTGATGAAATAGTCATCGAACAGTCATTTTTTTCCATTTTTTTTCAAAAAAAGGGTTGCGAACGGATCTGAGTTCCCTATAATGCGCATCCACCGACACGGCAGACGCGATAAGGCTTCAGCAGGGTCGGAGAGGTGAAAGCTTCTACGAAAAATAAAATTGAAAAAAGTGTTTGACACTCTCAATTATCTCGTTAGAATGCACCTCCGCTTTGAGAGAAAAACTTCTCGCAAAGCAAGCTCTTTAACAATATAGACCTATCAATCTGTGT